>JAFVIF010000035.1 GCA_017474125.1 Clostridia bacterium | reverse complement strand
GAAATTCTGTCCGTTTTAGGTCGCAGAATTTTAAAGAGTTGAATTTTTGGCTGTGCGAGGCACAAAACGCAGTTAATCCTGACGGATTAACGAGTATTTTAACAATGCAAAGACGAAAATTGAGCCTTTAAAATCAGGTTCTGATTATTCGTGTTTGCTTATAGAAAGGTGATTTTTATGCCGCTTAATCCAGTTATTCCAAGCACCATTACGGTGCATTTGGGAACTCCCCAAAGTAATGCCGAAAATGTAACGGTGCCATTTGTTGAATACGTTAAAAACGTTGCTTCAAGTGAAATTTATCCTACTTGGCCCGAAAGCGCCTTAAGAGCGAACATTTACGCTATTACCACCTATGCTCTAAACAGAATATATACCGAATGGTATAAAAGCCAAGGCTATGGTTTTGATATAACCAATTCTACACAGTTTGATCAGGCCTTTGTAAAGGACAGGGCTATTTTTGAAAATATAAGCCGAATTACCGATGAGATTTTTGACAGCTACGTTGCCGAACAGGGAAGCGTTCAGCCCTTTTTCACTCAGTTTTGTAACGGCACCACCTCTACCTGCGACGGTCTTTCTCAATGGGGAACGGTCAGCCTTGCCGAAAGGGGGTTTACTCCTTATGAAATTCTTACTAATTATTACGGGGATAATATTAACATTATAAACGATGCGCCTATTGCCGACGTTTCGGAATCCTATCCCGGAACGCCACTTAGGCTTGGGGATTCGGGTAACGACGTGCAAATTATTCAAACGCAATTAAAATCGATTACAAGAAACTATCCTGCTATCGGTTTTACAGCATTGCCAAGCGGAATTTTCGACGTCTATACCGAAGAGGCGGTTAAAAGATTTCAAGAGGTGTTTTTTCTTAACGTTACGGGAGAGGTTGATAAAGCAACCTGGTATAAAATTAAAAGGCTGTTTGTAGGTGTCAGGCGACTTGCTGAGCTTAATTCCATAGGAATAACTATAGAAGAAGCAAGCTTGCCCTACGAAACTGAACTGAGTGAGGGCAGCAGCGGTAATCAAGTACGTGCTATTCAGTATTATTTAAACGTAATAGCATATTTTAATAATTCACTGAATACCTTGCCCATTGACGGTGTGTACGGAGCCGATACGCTTAATGCCGTAAATAACTTTCAGCAATTTTACGGGCTTAAGGTAAGCGGAGTGGTGGACAGAGAAACCTTTAATAAAATACGAGAGGTATACAACAGTATAATTGAAAGTCTTCCTCCCGATTATACAGGCGGTAAGGCCGTTTTGTATCCCGGCTACGTTTTAAGCGTAGGGATGCGAGGAGAAAACGTCAGGAATTTGCAAACCTATTTGGCGGCAATATCGAGCTATATTCCGTCGTTAGGTAATATTGAGGTAGACGGAATTTTCGGGCCTGCCACCGAAAGGGCGGTCAGAGAATTTCAACGTCTGTTCGGGTTACCCGTAACAGGAAGCGTTGGCCCGTGGACCTGGTATTATATTGCGCGGGAATACGATAATATTTAGTTTTTCTTTTTTAAGGCTATAAGCACAAACGGCGGAATTATCATAAAGGGCGCTACCTGTAAAAAGGGAAGGTTGGTAAAGACCTTGGTAAATATCGAAACTATTGCATAAATACCTAACACTAAAGGCAGAAAGTATTTTTTAACCTTTGGAAAGCGTAAAGTTAGGGTGTTTTTTGCGGAAATGATACATACGGCGCTTTTAATTAATGTGCAGGAAAAATAGAGCAGATAGGAAAAGCCTTCCATACGGCTGAATTTGTCCCCAAAGGATATAACGCTCATGGCGGCAGAGTACGGATAATTAAGCTGTGTGATAAGGGTATAGCCAAAGGTGGCCAAACTCTGTAAAAGGCATATTAACAGAAATAAGGAAGCAATTATATATCCGCTGAGCATTTCTTTTTTATTGCTTTTGAATAGGCCTGCGATAACTATTGATTGAGCTATACTCATTCCAAAATAGGATACTCCCTGATAAAGGCTATCCTTAAGGCTTACGGCAGTTTTGGGGATTAAGGCTTTAAGGCTCATATTATCAAGGCTAAAGAAAAATAGCAATATAATAAGTGTAAGGACTAAAGCACAGAAAATTAAAGAAAGCTTTAATAAGACACTTTGCTTTTCTCGACAAATGAGCCAAAGCAGGGCTAAAAATAATAGGGTTGGAAAAAAACTGCTTATTTCGGGAAGAATTATTTTATCGCTGAAGGTAACGTAATTACGCAGGGTTACTATTCCGCAAAACAGTGCGTAAAGGCAAAACAGTATAACCGAAAAGGTATTACCGCTTGGGTTATACCTTGCAAAGGCTATTATAAGCGGTGTACTTATAATAAAGGCCGCGGCAAACCCAACAAGGCTTGCTGTAATGCCTTGGCTGAAGGGAAGATTTATAACCGTATTTCCTATAAAGAAAAGCGATATTAAGGCTATCCGCGGAAGAAAATTATTTATTCTATTATCCATAAACTATCCTTTAAAAGATAATAATCGTTTGTTGCGATGAAAAAAGGCAGAGTATTTGTGTGCGCTCTGCCTATGATGAACAGTCGGCTGTCGATTTTGGCATTTTTTAAAATACTCAAAACTGCATACCCCTTAGGCTCTGAGCTTAAGCCCTTGGCATTTAAAAGGGTGGCGCAGTTGTTAGTTACCGCTAAACGACTGCTTAAGGGGAATTCGTAAAGGGAGCAAAGGTGCTGTAGTAAAAAACTAAGGTCGCTTATATTAAAGTCTTGGCTTATAAATACCGTACCGCAATGGGATAAAAGCAGGGGAATGCCTGCTTTTTTCTTTAGATTGGGTATTAAGCTGTCAATACTATCGGCTGTTACCGACAGTAACGTTTGCTGATTGCCTTCGGTTACTATTTCAGCGGTTAAGGTATAGCCGTTTGCGGCCTTATCAATTCCCACAGCCGATATTAAGAGCACCTGCTCGCTTTCGGTATATTCGGTAAGCGTAGAACAGCCTGACAGAGCTATGACCAGCATCAGCACTGAAAATATTTTTAAAGCCTTCAAAGTTTTTTCTTCCTTTTCTGCCTGTACTTATTTTTACTGAGAGAGTGCGGTCGGGTAAGCATTTTGTAAAAGGGTGCGCGTATTACGGTGTCCTTAAGGCTTTGAAAGCTGATATTATTCAAAGCCGCCGTATAATCACTACCGTAGCTTTTAAGAGAAAATACCACCGACAGCATTGCGGTAACTCCTGCAAAGCAACCGAATAAACCAAAAAAGTTTCCTAAAACAACCGTTATAATTCTACCGTAAAAAATCGCGCCCTTAAGCTTTTGCACCATCAGTCCCGCAATACCGCTTGCGGCAACTATTATAAGCATTGGCGCGCTGACTATTTTTGCTTCTACGCTTGCTTGTCCTATAACAAGTCCACCTACTATGCTTAAGGCGTGACCCATACTTTGGGGAACTCTGAGTCCCGTTTCTCGAAGTATTTCGAAAATTAATATTAAAAGTAAGGCTTCCAAAATGCTTTGAAAGGGAACACCTCTGCGAGAGTCGGCAGCCGTTATAAAAAAGGAGGTGGGCAACAGCTGTTTATGGTGTGTTATGAGAGCAAGGTAAATACCCGGGAGGGTAATGCTTAGAAAAAAGCAAATATAGCGCATTAACCTTCCTATAAACGCAACTATATAATTTTGGTAATAATCATCGTCTGATTGGAAGTTTTCACCGAATAAATACGGAACGGTCAGTACAACAGGGGTGCCGTCAACAATAAGCGCGACTCTGCCCTCCAGCAGCTTTGCGGCAACAATATCGGGGCGCTCGGTTTTGCCTGCGGTTTTAAAAAACGAAAAGCGGTTAGAGTTTATGAGCTCGTTAATATAATTGACGTCTAAAACACCGTCGATATCAATTTTTTTAAGTTCTTTTTTCAGCGTATCAAGCGCCCTTTTATTCACAAGTGAGGAAAGATAGCAAATAAACGTACGGGTATCGGTGCGTCTGCCTACGCGAACGTATTCGGCCTTTAAATCAGGGGTAGGAAGCTTTCTGCGAAGCATTGCCATATTTAGCATTGCCGCTTCATCAAACCCTTCGCGCGGGCCTTCCAAAACTCTTTCGTCACTCGGCTCGCTTATACCACGCGTGCGCCAGCCTTTTGTGTTTACCGTAAGGGCTGTGGTATCACCGTTGAAAATTATTAGAGTATCGCCGTAAAGCATACTGCGAAGCATTTCATCAATTAAGGTTTGCTCGCTTACCTCGGCGGCAAAAAGAATATGCAATGTAACGTAACGGCTCACATTTTCGCCTTCTATGTCGCTGTCAAAGGTAAGTATAGGTCGTACCACCGATTCGTTAAGAACGTTGTTATTTACCATTCCGTCAAGGAATAATAAGGCACATTCTTGACCCTTCGTCATATTAATACGGCGTACCCTCAGAATGTCGTCGTTTTCGAAAATCTCTTTTAGAAAATTAAGATCGGTATCAAGGTTGCCCGAAAGCTTTTTGCCTAAAAGTTCGTGAAAATTCATCAAATCACCGTTTTTATTATATGCAAAAACCTGCCTCGCATACGCAAGACAGGTTTTGTATCAGTTATAGAGGTTTATTATTTTGTGCAACGGCATTTTCATACCTTAACGCATGACCGTAATAAATAAGTCTCTCGCATTTTTCTTCAGAAAAAGTGTGGCGTTCCTCATAGCGGCCAAATGGTCGTCACCCGCACCGTTTTACCGGGAGAGGTCAGTCGTTTTGTCACCGCTTAGAATTTTATTTATAAGATAAATTTATATTTTAACACGGAATAATTAATTTTATAAAATTAGCGCAAAATAGCAAGAAAAAAGGAAAAGTGAAAAAATGAAAATTTATTTCTTCAAAAAGACTTGAATATTCTTTAAATGTAGTGTATAATGCTTAGGTAAATTAGCCGGTGTGTTGGAATTGGCAGACGAGGTGGACTCAAAATCCATTGATGGCGACATCGTGCGGGTTCAAGTCCCGCCACCGGCACCAACAAAAAACGCACTTTTGTCTACCGACAAAGGTGCGTTTTTTGAATGATGTTTGCCTTCGGCAAATGATGTCGTTTCACTAATGATGTCGCTGACGCTAATGATGTCGGCTTCGCCTAATGTTTTATGGCAAACATCGCATCATTGCAAAACGAAGTGGAGCAACATCATATTTGCGAAGCAAATGCATCATATCGCCGCAAGGCGATGCATCATTGAAATATCTGAGGATTTACGATATAATCAGTTAACAAATAAGAATATGTTGCACACATCTTTATTGCAGAGGAAAGGTGATAATAATGAAATTATTATTTATGATCGGTAATGCCGCTGTCGGTAAAATGACTGTTGGGCAGGAACTTATGAAGCTCACAGGATTGAGGTTATTTCACAATCATATGACCATCGAACCCGTAATAGAAATCTTTGGTCAATAT
>JAFVIF010000034.1 GCA_017474125.1 Clostridia bacterium | reverse complement strand
TATTCAAGAAGAATATCCTTACCTGCAACACCGATATCGGCGGCACCCCTTTCTACGTATATTGCTACATCAGAAGGCTTTACCCAAAAGTACCTGACGCCGACTTCTCCGTTTTCAAAAATCAGCTTACGGTTGTTTTCTTTTATCGAAGGACAAGGAAAGCCGGCTTTTTCAAACATATCGTAAACCTTTTCTCCAAGCCTTCCCTTGGGTAAGGCAACGTTAATCATTTTCATTTTCGGTTACCAATTCCTTTCCGAAAAGTCGCAAAACCCTTCTGTACCTTAAGTTTTCGGGAAGGCTTTTGCAAACCCTGACGGAAATACCGTCAGCCGAAAGCTTTTTGGCATATTCAAAGGTTAAACAAATATCTTCTCCGCAAAGTAAAACGGTGTCTACGTCATACAAGTCGGACTTTTCCTTAAATCTTTCAAGAGCATCAAGATAAACAGCAAAACCGATAGCCGACGCATCACGGTTCATTTTCCTCATAAGCTTGTCGTATTGACCGCCCGAGCAGACACTATCGGGAATACCGTTAATATATCCTTTGAAAACGATACCGCTATAGTAACGCATTCCGTTGACAGAAGAAAAATCAATAACAATATTCTTATTTCCGTTGTTTTTAAGAACACTCAGTATATCGGAGAATTCGTCAAACTCGTTTTTCGCAGCCTCGCCTTCTGCAATTTTGGAAAATTCTTTAACAGCTTCGTCAATGTTGTAACTGTTACAAAACAGCTTTAAAACCTTTTCTGCGTTTTCGCTGTAAGCTCCGTTTTTGCAAAATTCGGCAATACCGTCAACATTTTTACTGCTGATAAGCTCAATAACCTCTTTCTTATGCTCATCGTTAACGAAAAGGCAATCGAGAACAGCCTTTAAAAAGCCGATATGAGATACCTCTAAAATACAATTTTCATCAATAATTTCAAGGCTTAATAAAGCTAACAGCACAACCTCGCATTTATCGTAAAGTGTAATATCGCCTATACATTCAAGGCCTGTTTGCATTATTTCCTTATAATTATGGGAGCTACCCGAAATACGGTAAACGTTTTCATTATAATAAACCTTTTGTACCTGCCCTGCTACATCTTTACAGTTGTTTATTATGGAAAGAGTAACGTCAGGCTTTAAGGCACGAAGTCTGCCGTTTGTATCGGTAAAGGTTATAACACTGTCGGAAATAAGAAAGTCCTTATTCCTAACATACAAATCATATTCTTCAAACTTACCCATTTTATATCGGCTGTAACCGAAACGCTGATAAAGAGAACGGAGCTTAAACACCGATTCCTCATCATATTTAAGTAAGGCTTCATCAATAATCATTTTACGCCTCCTAAAATTTGTCACTTCATTAGTCTATCACTTCAGCGTGATGAAGTCAAGGATTTTCTATCAAAAAATTGCCATTTTTTAAAAATTTCAAAACCTGCAGAGCGTTGCGCCGCAGGTTTTAATAAAATTACTTTAAATTCTCGATTTTGCTTATATCGTAAGGTGTAGTCTGATACACAAAATAATTCAACCAATTGGAATACAGCAAATGCGCGTGGGAACGCCAAGTAACCTGAGGTTCCTTTTCAGGGTCGTTATCGGGAAAATAATTTTCGGGTATATCAATAGGGTCTCCCCTGCTTATATCCCTTAAATATTCATCCTTTAAAGTATTGGCATCGTATTCGGAATGCCCCGTAATAAATACCTGCTTTCCGTTCTCGGTGAGCAAAGCGTATATACCTGCTTTTTCGGAGGATGCAACTATTTTCAGCGCAGGAACCTTTTCAATATCCTCCCTTTTAACGGTAGTATGACGTGAATGAGGAACAAAGAATTTGTCGTCAAATCCGCGTAAAAGCATTGAATTCTTATAGTCAGCCGTGTGTTCAAACACACCGAAAAGCTTACTTTCAAGCGGATACTTTCCTATACCGTAATGATAGTAAAGGCCTGCCTGAGCGCCCCAACAAATATGGAAGGTGCTGTGAACATGAGTTTTGGTCCATTCCATTATTTCGCAAAGCTCGTTCCAGTATTCAACCTCTTCAAATTCCATTTTTTCAACGGGAGCACCTGTAATTATCATACCGTCGAATTTTTGGTCCTTAACGTCGTCAAAAGTTTTGTAAAATGCCAATAAATGCTCACTGGACGTATTTTTCGAATGATATGAGCTTGTATGAATAAGCTCCAGTTCAACCTGCAAGGGGGTATTGCCCAAAAGCCTTGAAAGCTGGGTTTCGGTAGCAATTTTATTGGGCATAAGATTAAGAAGCAGGATTTTTAAAGGACGAATATCCTGAGTAACGGCACGCTGCTCCGGCATAACGAAAATGTTCTCGTTAAGCAGGGTTTTAACAGCAGGCAGATCATTGGGTATTCTTATGGGCATAGGTTAGTCACCTTTCGTTTAAATATTGTCTAAAGCTGTGCGAATATCATTTATAAGGTCTTCACTGCTTTCAAGTCCGCAGGAGAAGCGTACGAGGTCGGGTGATACACCTGCGGCTGTAAGCTCTTCGTCGGACATTTGTCTGTGTGTTGCGCTTGCGGGATGTAAGCAACAGCTTCTTGCGTCGGCAACGTGAGTTTCAATAGCGGCAATTTTAAGTCCTGCCATAAACTTTTCAGCGGCGGCTCTGCCACCCTTAACGCCAAAGCTTACCACTCCGCAGGAGCCGTTGGGAAGATACTTTTTAACAAGTGCTTCATCGGCACTGCCTTCAAGTCCCGGGTAAATAACCCAAGAAATGCGGTCGTCGTTTTTAAGGAAATTAGCAACAGCCATACCGTTTTCACAATGGCGCTGCATTC
Source organism: Clostridia bacterium (assembly GCA_017474125.1). GTDB lineage: Bacteria > Bacillota > Clostridia > Oscillospirales > Acutalibacteraceae > SIG607. The sequence continues at coordinate 11,966 of JAFVIF010000034.1, read as the reverse complement.
TTACGTGCAAGCTTTCAAGACCGAGATTAACAAGATAAGCATTTTGAGGAGACTGGATAGAGCCTAAATCTCTCATAAGCTGAGCAGTGGCCTTGGTAATATACGCACCCTCAATACCGAAGCGTTCGGTATAGGTTACACCGTGATAGCTTTCATCGGGAGTGCAAAGACCGGGGAATTTATCGGGATATTTAGTCCAATCAAACTTACCCGAATCAACTATACATCCGCCTACACCGCTGCCGTGACCATCCATATATTTAGTGGTAGAATGGGTAACTATATCGGCACCCCATTCAAAGGGACGGCAATTAACGGGAGTAGCAAAGGTATTATCAATAATAAGCGGCACACCGTTTGCATGAGCAACGCGGGCAAACTTTTCAATATCCAAAACAACAAGTGCAGGATTAGCAATAGTTTCACCAAATACAGCCTTAGTGTTTGGACGGAATTCCTTTTGAAGGTCCTCCTCGCTTATTTCGGGGGAAACGAAGGTAAAATCAATTCCCATACGCTTCATAGTAACGGCAAAAAGGTTATAGGTACCGCCGTAAATTGCAGAAGAAGCAATTACGTGGTCACCACAGGAAGCAATATTAAATACGCTGTAAAAGCTTGCCGCCTGACCCGAAGAGGTAAGCATAGCGGCAGTTCCCCCCTCAAGCTCGCAAATTTTTGCGGCTACCGTATCATTGGTAGGGTTTTGCAAACGGGAATAGAAGTAGCCCGAGGCTTCAAGGTCAAAAAGCTTACCCATTTCGCTCGATGATTCATATTTAAAGGTTGTGCTCTGAATAATGGGAACCTGACGCGGTTCGCCGTTACCCGGTCTGTAACCGCCCTGAACACAGCGAGTATCAATATTATATTTATTCATAATAATACCTCCGTATATATTATTTACAAAACTATCTCATATTAAGTATACTCAACAATTTTAAATAGTCAAGTGAAAATAAGCCAATAAGAACGGTCAAAAACTGTCATATTTACACAAAAAAACAAAAAAGTTGCATATTTTGATATTTTTCTCTTGCAATACACAACAGGTTGTGGTATCATACCATTACAAACCGAACGCTGACGGGTATGTGAATTAACACAGTGCGTACGGTTTTAGTGGTGTTTTGCCGTCCGTCTGGGTAGTTAAGTGTTATCTTAGCTACTTATTTTTATGCTCAAAATTATGTTTCTTTTTTAACAATTCCCTTATTTTGGAGGTAATTTATATGAAATTCGATGCTTGGAAAGGTTTTAAGCGCGGTAGATGGAATGAATCCATCGACGTACGTGACTTTATTCAAAACAACTATCAGCCTTACGAGGGTGACGGTTCTTTTTTGAGCGGAGCCACTGCGCGTACTTCTGCCCTGCTTGAAAAATTCAGACTGCTTCAGAAAAAAGAACAGGAAAACGGCGGTGTTTTAGATATTGACGTTAACACCGTTTCTTCCCTTTGCTCTTATGCTCCGGGTTACCTTGACAAGGAAAACGAAATTATTGTCGGCTTCCAAACCGACGAGCCTTTAAAGCGCGGTGTCAATCCCTTTGGCGGCATCCGTATGGCCCGTACCTCTTGCGAAGCCTACGGATACAAGCTTTCCGATGACGTTGAAAAATCCTTCAAATACCGTACCACCCATAACGACGGTGTATTTAGAGTTTATACAGACGAAATGAAGGCCGCTCGCCATTGCGCTCTGCTTACCGGTTTGCCCGATGCATACGGACGCGGAAGAATTATAGGCGACTACAGAAGAATTGCCCTTTACGGTATTGACGTGCTTATTGAAGAAAAAAAGAAGGACAAGGCTGAAATCGGCAAAAATCTAATGACTTCCGATAATATCCGTTTGCTTGAGGAAGTAGCGCAGCAGATTAGATTCCTTGGTCTTATGAAGGAAATGGCCGCAATGTACGGCTTTGATATTTCGGTTCCCGCAACCAATGCGCGTGAAGCCATTCAGTGGACCTATTTTGGCTATCTTGCCGCAAATAAGGAGCAAAACGGTGCCGCAATGTCCTTCGGCAGAACAAGCACATTCTTTGATATTTATATTGAGCGCGACCTTAAAAACGGCACTCTTACCGAAGAGCAGGCACAGGAGCTCATTGACGATTTGGTTATTAAGCTACGTATGGCCCGCCACCTTCGTACCCCCGAATATAACGAGCTTTTCGGCGGCGATCCTATGTGGATTACCGAAAGCATTGGCGGTATGGGCGAGGATAACCGTACCTTGGTCACAAAATCCTCCTTCCGTATTCTCCATACACTTCGTAACTTAGGCCCTGCTCCCGAGCCCAACCTTACAGTACTTTGGAGCGAGCGCTTACCCGAAGCCTTTAAGGCTTTTTGCGCTGAAATATCCATTGATACCGACTCTATTCAGTACGAAAACGACGATATTATGCGTCCTTCCTACGGTGACGACTATGCTATTGCCTGCTGTGTTTCAGCAATGAAGGTTGGTAAGCAAATGCAGTTCTTTGGCGCAAGAACCAACCTTGCAAAATTATTGTTGCTTGCCATTAACGGCGGTACCGATAACGTATTCGGCACTAAAATAGGCCCCCAGCTCGGACCTATTAAGAGCGACGTTCTTGATTATAAAGAGGTTAACGACCGTTTTCATATTTACCTTGAATGGCTTGCCTCTCTTTACGTTAACACAATGAACTGCATTCATTATATGCACGACAAATACGCCTATGAAAAGAGTCAAATGGCCCTTCACGATACAAACGTTGAACGACTTATGGCATTCGGTGTTGCAGGCCTTTCGGTTGCCGCCGATTCACTTTCGGCAATTAAGTACGCGACCGTTAAGCCTGTACGTAACGAGGACGGACTTATTGTCGACTTTATAACCGAGGGTGATTTCCCCAAATTCGGCAATGATGATGACAGAGTAGATATGATTGCTCACGATCTGCTTCACGACGTATCCTTTGAGCTTAAAAAGACCCCCACTTACAAAAATGCCGTTCATACCCTTTCTGCTCTTACCATTACCTCCAACGTTATGTATGGCAAGAAAACTGGTAGCACCCCCGACGGAAGAAAAGCAGGAGAACCCTTCGCGCCCGGTGCTAACCCAATGCACAATCGTGAGGTTAACGGAGCAATCGCTTCTCTCAACTCGGTTTCGAAGCTTTCCTATCTTGATGCAAGAGACGGTATTTCCAACACCTTCTCTATTGTTCCCGATGCTCTCGGTAAAACCCGTAAGGAACAAATTGAAAACTTAGTTGCTATAATGGGTGGCTATTTCGGTAACTGCGCGCATCACCTTAACGTAAACGTTATGAATCGCGAGCTTTTAATCAAAGCCTACGAGCATCCTGAGGATTATCCTAATCTTACAATTCGCGTTTCGGGCTATGCAGTTAACTTCTGCAAGCTTTCTCGCGAGCAACAACGTGAGGTTATTTCACGTACCTTCCACGAATGCTGCTGATATGAATATTAACCATTGTCGTATAAGCTCTTTTCAAAGCTTGGGCACCGTTGACGGACCGGGTGTAAGAGCGGTAGTTTTTATGCAGGGCTGCCCTCTGCGTTGCTCTTGCTGTCATAATCCCGAAACCTGGGATATAAACGGAGGCTCTTTAATAAATAGTGAGGAATTGTTTCATAAAATCCTTCGTTGCAAAAGCTATTTTGGTTCCAAGGGTGGCGTAACCTTTTCAGGAGGAGAGCCTCTGCTTCAAAGCGAATTTTTAGCAAGCTTTCTCCCTGCCTTAAAGGAGGAAGACATTCACGTAGCAATTGATACCAGTGGTTGCATTCTAAACGATAAGGCAAAGGAAGTAATTGCCCTTTCTGACCTTATATTGCTTGATTACAAGTATACTGACCCAAAAGCCTATAAAGAATATACGGGGATGGATTTATCAAAAGCCGACGAGTTTCTTTCCTATTTAAATTCCGTTAATAAGCCCACGTGGTTAAGACAGGTTATTATTCCAACGATAAACGATAGCAAAGAATCGGTATCAACGCTTTACTCGTTAAAAGAAAAATATGCCTGTATAGAAAAAATTGAGCTTCTCCCCTTCCGCAAATTATGTATTGAAAAATACCATGCATTAAATATTGATTTTCCCTTTAAGGATATAAGAGAAGCCACAAAAGACGATATTGATAGCCTAAAAAAAATTGCCTCTTTTTACGGGTGCGCGCCATAGTGAGAAATTGCCCGAAAACGGCGCTTTTTCCGTAATAATGCGTTAAAAAGCCACGGTACGCGTCAGCGTTACCGTGGCTTTTTGCCTTTTCTTACATAAAAATCATCCATTTTCGGGTGCGTAGCAGTTTTGTAGGTGTAAATTTGTTTCCAAAGCGAAGATGAAAAATGCAGTAATACTGCCGTATTATAAGGCTTTTCAGCAAGCTTTGGGGCAAATTTACCCGAAAAACCAAATTTTCATTATGGCGCACACCCGTATTGAGGCAATTTTTTTATATTACTTTAATGCTCAGTCGCAGATTATCGGCCATCATTGCAATAAATTCAGAATTTGTCGGTTTACCACGCTGTACCTGAATGGTATAACCGAAATAGGAATCAAGAACCTTTGTATCTCCTCTGTCCCACGCAACCTCAATAGCGTGTCTTATAGCACGCTCAACTCTTGAGGGCGTTGTGCCAAAGGTTTTAGCTATGGTAGGATAAAGCAATTTAGTAACCGAGTTAATCATTTCGCTGTCACGAACCGATAGCATAATTGCTTCACGCAAATAGCTGTATCCTTTAATATGAGCAGGAATTCCGATTTTATGTATAATATCGGTCACCATTAATTCAAGCTCGTCGGTACTAACCTGCTTATTACGGTTAGCGTTAAAAAATTCATTACGCTTATAACCCGAAAGCTGAGAAATTCTTTCGGCAAGCAAGCGTATATCAAACGGTTTAACGAAATAGTAGGTAGCACCTGCCGACATAGCCTCCCTTTCGAGTCTTGGATTATCAAAACCGGCCATTGCAAAGAATGTCGGTTTTTCTTCAAAGCGAGAAAAAACGGTTTGCATAACGCTTATTATATCGGCTCCCTGCATAAACACATCTGCAAGCACAACGTTAGGCTGAATTTCTCCTACGGCATCTATAACCTTATTACCATCCTTTTCACAGGTAAATACTTCCATTCCCCTATCCCTGAGAGCTGTGACACAATTTTTTGAGAATTCAGTATTATCATCAGCCACCAGAATTTTACAACAATTTGACATAATATTTGCTCCTTTTCTAAATTTGTAAGCACATTCTAACACATATTTTCAAAAATTTCAACCATTGAATTTAGAATTATATAAATATTTGCGATTTTCTACAAATTTAATCGTTCATTTTGTTAATTTTTAACAATTAATTCCAATAAGAACACAAAAATAACGGCGATGTTTAGAAAACATCGCCGTTTTTCCGATATTATACAATTATTTTTTCTCAATATAATAAATAGCGCCGTCGCATTTGTCAATTTTCTCAAAACTACCGTGAATAGCTTCTATTACGTATCCATCTTTAAGCACCCAATCGCATTTCTGCGGCACATTCGAATAATTCATAGCAACCGCAATAAAGCCGTCGTTGTAAGGATGAAGGGTTGCATATACCTGGGTATTGTTTGAAACAAGAACCTTATCCTTGATAGCTTCCTCGCCAACTATTTTATAGAATTTATAATAATCAGAATCATCAAATACACATGCTTTATTAATAAGATTTGCCTCAAGCGGCATATTAAGAAAATAAACGAGACCCTTTCCGTACTTGTGCTTTGAAAATACTATGTTGCCCTCTTCGTTACGCGCAAGTACTTCAGCGCCTACACTTTCAAGTTTTGCCTCAGCATTTACCCAATAAGTCATATTACCAAACGGGAATTCAGCTGTATGATTCATTCCCTTCTTTAGTATACCGTAAGAGGTAAGTCCTAAAATTTCCTCAACCTCACCAAATTGGGAGCCGTTGTATGTAATAAACATAGTAGCGCCTCCAACTCTTACTTTGTCTCGCATCCCCCACAAAGCGCGCTGATGCATTACAGACCAACCTGCAATTGAAGGAACAATATAAAGCTTACTATCGGGAACGGGGTCATCACTTACGGTAAAGCTACATTCAATACCTGCTTGTTTAGACAAAATGTTAGCAATTGAACCAACACCCCATTTGTCAACATCATCTGTAAGCATAATTACAGCGTCGCGCTGTCTCTCCGACAACTCTTCAACCGGAAGCTTGTCAAGTACTTCGCCGAAATACTTCATCGCTTTTGCGACGGGCTTCGGAGAATTATCGGTTTCAAGAAGTCCGAGGTCACGTTCAATCATACTCCAGGGATAAGGAGGATTCTTTAAATCAACGTGATTGGGACCGCACCACCACAAATAGCCCTTAACGTTATGAGCAAGAGCGGAAAACATATTAATTCTTGCAAAATCTGCCGCCACCTCTTGATTGCCAAGCATTCTGGAGAAAGAGCCTTGTTCTTCAAGAATAGTCGGTTTGCCTGCAAGATCAGCGTAATATGCACACTGCACCGTTGGCATAACGGTAGAACGCATTTTGTTCATAAGGTCGATATCGTTACTAAGCGAGCGTGAAACGTAAGGATGATTACACATATAATCACAAATTTCGCCCTGATGCTTAATTGTCCAACCAAAGTCGTTAGCTTCAAGACCGTGCATGCTTGACGAAATAGGTCTTGATGGGTCGGCACTTTTAATTGAATTTCTAACATACGCTGTCCATACGTATGCATCATATTTGGTATCGGCAGGTCCCATACAGTTACTTTCGTTACCAAGGCCCCACATAACAATATTCTTACAATCCTTAAGTCTGCCTACAAATCCCTGAATAAACTTATTTTCCCACATTAACGCTTCGGCATCCATAATAGGATTCTTACCGTGAATAGCCAAAGGAGTAAAAAGACGTCCGCTCATCCAACCGGTAACAACAGATACCTGAAGTTCAATATTATACTTATCGCAGATATTTGCAAAGGTTCTGAAATTTTCAATCTGCTTTTCATCAATACCATCGGAGCCGTCAAGAGGCTGTTCGGTTTCAGCATCCACGTAGCATTTATCGTTGTTGCGCCAATGATAAAGCTTTTCAACAGGTTGAAAATCACGCCAGTTTGGGAAACAACGAATAAAACGAACGCCGTTTTCTGCAAGCGCCTTTATATCACTTTCAATAAGCGAAGCATCAAACTTACGCCACATATCGGTACCGTTTTTACTGTCCCAATAGTTACACCCCAACATAAATTTCATAATAATACCTCCAAAAGGAAATCTTTAAGGTGATTATAACATTTAAGTAGCGCGTACTCTATCAATTTGTTTGGAATCAGCTAAAAAAAACTCCGTATTTTTGGATGGTATTAAATAATAAACCTTGACTCTTTCTGTATAATAATTTATACTAAGATAAAATCATATTAAAATATCCGTAGTTTAAATTCGTATGGGGGAAAATTATGTTTAAGAAATATCTATCATTGTCCTTATCTGTAGTTTTAATCTTTTGTACTATGGTTTCTGTTCTTGCAGTTAACAGTAATGCAAATACCGTTAATACCATAAACATTGACGGCAGCAGTATAATTGTCGGTGACGTTCTTTACGAAAACAACTTTGATAATGAAACCGTCGGAACTCTGCCAAGCGGATGGTCAGCAGGTCATTCCGCCGGAGAAGGCGTTAACAAAACTTCTTTCGGCTGGGCGCGTGACGATGTTAACTATCCTTGCAGGCTAAATGCCGAAGTGGTAAATAATCAAAGTTACGGCAAGGTGCTTCACCTCAATACTGCTAACACCGACGCTTTTATGGCTCTTCCCTGCATCAATACGCTCAATTACGTTTATGAAGCTACCATCGTTTTGAATACCGGCGGCGGTTCTTTCGGTCTTGCAAACAATTTTTACGATACCACCTATAATGCTACCGGCGGTCTTTATTCCAGTGTTTATCCAGGATCCACGTCTAAATCTATTTACCGTTATAACAAAGGCGGAACTAGTGGAGAATGGTTACAGTCGTTTAATCCTTCTTTTGGCGACAAAATCACTCTTAAAATCATTAGCCTCAATGGATATAACTATTTATACTACAATGATATATTTGTTGCAAAAGCCGCTTGGCGTAACGTTGCTAACGGAACCTACGATAAAGATCATCCCGGTTTTTATTCCTGTAACGGTAACTTCTACATAACAAACGTTAAGGTAAATTCTGTTTTGACAAATGATTTAAGTTTAACTGCTATGCGTACCGTTGTTGGTAAAAACAAAGCCGTATCGGTTGAAGCAGAATTTTCTTACGATAAAACTCAGGAGATTTACGGTTCCTTCTGCGACGGTGATTATTCCTATAATATGGGACAAAACTTTGTTTTGGGCGCAATAATCAACGTTGGCGACTCTGACGTCAGCGAAAATCTTACCGCTGAAACAAACGGCGCTACTTTAATTGAATTTGATAATAGTTTAATTTCACAAAACTCAAAAAATATTAACATCAAATATTCACATAAAATAAAGTCTGAAGATATTGAAAAAATTATCAGCGTTCGTCCTTTCACCTATATTAACGGCAAATATTTCTATAGCAAAGGTAAAGCATATTCTGCAGCACAGCTTGCTAACGGCGCATACGTATCTGCAGTTCTCGACGAAGAAAAAGCACTTATAAAAGAAGTGTTTGACGGATGTAAAGACTTCACCTTCTCAGAAGGTTCAAAGGAAATTACCTTTACCGTATTTTCTGATTTGCATTATATCGACGGAACGTATCCATCTTCCGTTTCAGATTTAAATTCTATTTTAAAACGCGCTGACGACACAAACTCTTCTTTGGTTTTATCTTGTGGTGACTTCTGTAATGATTTCAAAGGTTCGCCCGAGATTACCAATGCTTTCTTAAACTATAAAAAGAAAAACGGCGAATTACTTTTAGCTCACAACGTTTACGGAAATCACGAGCTTGAATTAAACAATACTATGGAATACGTAACCACCAAGCTTACAAATAATAAGAATGCGGTTTGGGGTGACGGTACCGTAGGCAGTCAGCCTAAAGACCTTTATATAGGTTATTATTACTTTGAGCAAAACGGTTTCAGATTTGTTTGTGTTGATAACTGCTACAGTTGGAATCCAAACCACAAAAACGGCGTAGAGGTTGGTTGGGAGCATTATCTCAAAGGCTCCTATGGCGAACCCTCTGCCGCAAAAAACGCTACCAGAGGCTTTGACGAAGGCGCAAATGCTAAAGCCAATACTAACATAGGTTCCATGGGACCCGTTCAGTTGGCTTGGCTTGAAGAGGTTCTGCTCGACGCAGCCGAGAAAGATATTCCCTGTATTGTCGTTGGACACGCAGGTTATTCAGGTCTCGGATTTGGCGGTGGCGCTACTCACGACGCTCCTTTAGTTAGAGAGATTTACAAAAAAGCAAATACAAATAATCCCGGAACAGTGTTAATGTCACTCAACGGTCATATCCATACTGATAACCGTGGATGGCGCGACGGTGTATTATATTTAGACGTAAATACAGTTCGTAATGCTCTGTGGTTAGGCACAGGTTCTGTTCACTATTTGCCCGAGCATACCTATAAGTATGAAAAATATGACGATGAGGGTAATCTTATAAGCATTACCGACAAACCTTTAAATGATCTTACAATGGGCAGAAACACTTGGTTCTCACAAGATCCCTTAAGTTGCGTTATAACGCTTAATGACTCGGGTATGATTATAATCGACGGTGTGGAGTCAAAATGGATATATGACGTAGTTCCCGAAGGTGCCGATGAATCAAAAGGTCAGCGTTGCGCAATTACCTCAGGTGTAATTTGGGAATGTGAAAAATACGGTCATTTTGAAGAAATCGTAATCGACGGTGATCATTATCACTCAGAATGCAAGGTTACCGATTGCTGCTACGTTTCTCCCGATTATAAAATCGTTCCCACCTCTATTATCGGCGACTGCAACGGAGACGGAAAGGTTGACACCACCGATCTCGCAGTATTAAAGCTTTACCTCGCAGGTGTCGGTGAGCTGGGTCCCCAATAACATCCTTAAGCAACAGCACTTCATGACAAGCAAAAACCACTATGGCAGAATGCTCCATAGTGGTTTTTGTATGCACAATTTAAAATAATATGCTTTATTCAATATTAAGTTTTTTAAGTATAGCCGCAGCTACGTGCTGAGCAAGTACCTCGTTGCCTTCGGGAGTGTGGTGTAAATTATCCTCACACTTATAAAAGTTTTTATCCTGTTTACAAACCTCGTAAAGGTCGTTTATAGTAATATTTTCTTCCTTCATAACCCGGAGCGCCGCATTATTAAAATCAATCACTCTTTCTTGCTCAAAAACAAAACTTGCACCCGTACCTGTGTTATCTTCCGCTTTTCCGCTTGAAGGAAGCGGCGTAGTGGTTGCAAAAATAAGGTCTGCTCCTGCGGCACGGGAAAGCTCAATAATTCGTCTTAGTCCGTGCTGATATTCTTCTAACGAAAAAATCGATCTGTTAAGAAAAGGCATTACGGTCATATCCCAATAGCCGTTATTAAAATGAACAAGATCAACCTTGCCGTGTTCATTCAAAAGGCTACATAGCTGATGAAGAGAATAATAGGTAAATCTGCCGTTATCGCTTTCGGAGAAAATTACCTCACATTTGCCTTCAAGTAATTCCCTTACACGCTTTGCATACCAAGCCTTAATAGAATCTCCAAGCAAAATAACCTTTTTCATAATAAATACCTCCGCTTAATTCTTTATCACGATTATATCTTTTATAATAATTCAAGTCAATAGATTTGACAGTATTTTTTGTATTTTTCAGCTTCCTTTTCGCAAACCATTATATCAATGTCGGAAAGAGTGCACTGAATATAAGGAGATAAAGTAGACGATTATAAAGAATTCCCCGAAGCAATAAAAGAATTATTATAAAGAAAAAAGCAAGCTTTATGGGTTGTACTCTAAAGGACAGTACAACAATATGCGAAAACACCCGTAGTTTTTTTAGAACACTACGGGTGTTTTTAGTATTCTCTTTCTTTGTTAGTCAAGTTGTGCTATAATACAACTAACCGATAAATAAGAATTTGTAGAGGTATCAATATGTTAGTGTATTCCATTATTATGTTTCTGGTTTCAGCTCTGTTTACGGTATTGGGTATTGCAATTTACAAGGGTAAAACGGATTTGATTCACGATTACCACCAAACAAAAGTCACAGATAAATTGGCCTACGGAAAAGCCTTTGGAAAAGCAATGCTTCTTATCGCAACCGTAATGCTACTCAGTGGCATTATAGGACTGTTTGAAAAATTGCTTATACTTTCCGTTGCTATACTTATCATAGGTTTTGTGCTTGGCATAGGTTGCATTGTTGCAGTACAAAAAAAGTACAATAAAGGAGTATTCTAAATTCCAATAGGTCGAACAGTTAGGAAAATAAGATTATGAAGGGTTGAAAATGAAGTTAAGAGAAAGGGCGAAAAAATTAAAAACAGACGTTCCCGCCGTATTTCTTGCTCTAAAGAGAAAAGAAACTCCGTGGTACGCTAAAATTTTGGCGCTGATCGTTGTTGTTTATGCATTGTCCCCCGTTGATTTAGTGCCCGACTTTATACCTGTTCTCGGCTGTTTAGATGATGTGATCATACTGCCTGTTTTGATCGCTTTAACGGTAAAGTTGATACCGAAAACGATGTTTGCGGAGTGCCGGGCACGCTCGGAAGAAATGTGGCAAGACGGTAAACCTGAAAAATGGTATTATGCGATACCTTTCGTGTTGATTTGGGTGACGGTTATTGCTTTGATAGTCATAGCAATTATTTAAGTTACAGACAGCCGATAGATGCTTTTGAAAAGGGAAGGTGATTTTGATGTGGCTGATAGCGGCAAT
>JAFVIF010000033.1 GCA_017474125.1 Clostridia bacterium | reverse complement strand
GCTGTTTGTGGGGTGTCTATTTTGGGGCGAGAAATGTATAATAAATGTACGACAAAGAAAATACTGTAGAAAAAGGGGAACCGTATTATGGATTTAAAAAAGTTTCGAGATACATATCGTATAAATAGATTTACTATAAAGGAATATGTATTGAATGACGGAAAGTCTCATCCAGTTGCAATTATCTGTCCAGGTGGAGCTTACAGACGTGTCTGCAGTTATGTAGAGGGAGAACCGTTTGCAAAGAAGTTAAATGAAAAAGGCATATCGGCATTTGTGGTTTATTATCGATGCAAAGAAAAGGCTCAGTTTCCAGCGCCGCAAAATGATTTGGCAAGGGCAATCCAATATGTAATGGGTAAGGCAGAAGAATATCACTTAGATATGAAAAACTATTCTATTTGGGGGAGTTCGGCAGGGGGACATTTGGCAGCATCATTTGGAACAGAAACCATGGGCTATCTTAGATATCGTCTGCCAAAACCATCAGCGCTTGTTTTGACTTATCCAGTAATTACGATGGGAGAATTAACACATAAGGAAAGTAGAAAATATCATCTGGGAGAAAACCCAACGGAAACTATGATTGCTTATACGAGCGTGGAGCAGCATGTGACGGATAAATATCCAAGGACATTTATCTGGTGTGGCAATGCAGATAAATCAGTTCCGCCAGAGAATAGTCATATGTTGCTGCTGCAGAAATACGCAAAAGAACACGGCTTCTCAAACACTCGCAGTTATGTGGATGACGGTTATACGGGAACAAACTTTAACCGCCCCGGCTTTCAAAAACTGCTTGAGGATATCGAAATGGGATATGTGAGTGTGATTATCGTAAAGGATATGTCCCGACTCGGCAGAGATTATCTGCAAGTAGGATATTACACCGACACCTACTTTCCCGATAGAAATATTCGCTTCATAGCAGTAAATGACTGTGTAGACAGTGCAGACGGTGAAAACGAACTTGCACCCTTTCGTAACGTTATGAACGAAATGTATGCAAGAGATATCAGCCGTAAGGTGAGAAGCTCCCACAGACTTCGTGGCAATGCAGGAGAGCCACTTTCCCAACCACCATACGGATATTTGAAATCGCCCGAAAACAAAAAGAAATGGATTATTGATCCCGAAGCAGCACAAGTGGTACAAGATATATTCCGTATGTGCCTGGAGGGTAAAGGCAACGAAACTATTGCCCGAATCCTTCAAGAACGAAAGGTGTTAATCCCGATGGCATATTGGAGAGAAAAAGGTCTTGGTAGGGGTGGAAAGAAAGCACAACCCAATCCATATAAATGGTGCAAATCCACCATAGCCAAGATACTTGCTCAACAGGAATACTGCGGTGATGTAATCAACTTCAAAACCTATTCAAAGTCATTTAAGAACAAAGCCCGTATTCCTAACCCCGAAGAAAACTGGGCGGTGTTCAAGGATGTTCACGAGCCGATTATTGACCGTGAAACTTTTGAAGCGGTACAGAAGCTCACCAAGAAAACCAAACGCCGAGCACCGAAAGCGGATAATGCCGAAAAGAATATGTTTTGTGATTTGCTCTACTGTGCCGACTGCGGTAGCAAGTTATGGTCGCACGTAAACACCATAAACAAGGATATTCAGTATTTCAGTTGCTCCAACTACAAAGTGGACACACGTGGCACTTGCGAAACACGACACTATATCCGAGCCGATGCTATAGAGCAAGTAGTAATGCTTGAACTAAAGCAAATGGCAAGGTTCTTGCAGAGCGACGAGGAAGCCTTTGCAGACCTACTTGCCCAAAAGACACAAAAGGATATTATCAACGAGCACAAAGCCTTACAAGGCGAACTACAACGCTGTACGGCACGAAACCAAAAGGTTGCCGAGCTTTACGAAAAGCTTTATGAGGACAATGTTTCGGGCAAGGTAACAGATGAATGGTTTATGCAGTTATCCCACAAATACGAAGTGGAGCGTATGGAACTAAAAACTAAGATTGCATCCCTAAACGAGAGGATAAATAATCTTGGCACAATGCAACAGAACAAAGAGCGATTTATCGGTGCTATCCGAAGATTTATGGAAATGGAAAAACTGACTGCGCCGCTTCTTCGGGAACTCATAGACGAGATTACGGTTTATGAGACCGAAGGCGTTGGTAAAAACCGCAGTCAGAGGATTATGATTCATTACAAATTTATCGGGCACATTGAAATACCCGAATGTGGAAGTAATTACAAGGCAGATACACGAAAAGGTGTAGCCGTCGAGTATATTACCAAATCCGCATAAAACAAAAGAGCAGGCTTCAAAACCTGCTCCATACATAACGAAGAAACTCGAAATTGCAAAAAAATCGAGTGTCCATAACTCAAATCCGTTATGAACACTCGATATGGTTGCGGGGACAGGACTTGAACCTGCGACCTCCGGGTTATGAGCCCGACGAGCTACCAACTGCTCTACCCCGCGATATATGGGTGCAACCCTTGATTGCTTAACTATTATAACACAGTTTTTTTATTTTGCAAGTGTTTTTTTAAAAAAGTATTGAAAAAGCGCTTTTTGATTGTCAAAAAAATATCATTGCTTGCTCTTTTATATCTTATGCTATATAATATATTATTATGCAGAAAGCGTATATCATTATACAGAAAACTTGGCTATTTTTAGGAGGTTATTTTTTGAGTAACAAAGAACGAATACTTTCCCCTGCGGGTAACATCCGCGGCGGTACGTATCTTCCGCACAACAAAAACACTTCAAAGTGCGAATCGGTAGTTATTCCCGCCCCCGAAAGGGTTATTATCCCCTTACGTCAGCACATAGGCGCCGCTTGTGAGCCTACCGTACAAAAGGGAGACACCGTTTACGTCGGCACCAAAATAGGCGACATTGATCGCTTAGTCAGTGCTCCTATACATTCAAGTGTATCGGGCACCGTTGAAAAGATTGAGGCTATACCTATGCCCGACGGAAGCGTTTGTGACGCCGTATTTATTTTATCCGATGGCAATATGACACCCGACCCTTCCATAAAGCCACCGACAATCAAAACCAAGGACGACCTTATTACCGCTGCGAGAGAATGCGGACTTGTAGGCCTTGGCGGTGCAGGCTTCCCCACCCACGTTAAATTCAGAATCAAGGACGACGTTCATCTTGACACCCTTATTGTTAACGGTGCCGAGTGCGAGCCCTACATTACCGCCGACGAGCGTTGCTGTCTTGAAAACTTCAACGACGTGCTTGAGGGTGTTTACCTTATTAAGGAGATTTTAGGAATTGATAAGGTTGTAATTGCCATTGAAAACAACAAGGAAGAAGCTATCCAAAAGCTTTACTCCATTGCCTCCGATGCACGTGACGAGGACGATACCGTAAAGGTGATGCGCCTTAAGGCTAAATACCCACAGGGAGCAGAAAAGGTTATTATTTACTCCACGGTTAAACGCAAGGTGCCCTTAGGAAAGCTACCAAGCGACGTAGGCTGTATAGTAATGAACGTTTCGTCGGTTGCCGCGCTTTACAAATATATTACTACGGGTATGCCCCTTGTAAGCCGCCGTCTTACGGTTGACGGCACCGCCATTAACGAGCCCAAAAACCTGATTGTTCCCATAGGCACTACACTAAAAGAGGTGCTTTCCTACTGTAAAATGGGTGAAAACGAGCCTACCAGAATTATTATGGGCGGTCCGATGATGGGCACGTCGGTTCCTAACACCGATTACGTTATTACAAAAACCAACAACGCGGTACTTGCCTTTTACGAAAGCACCCTGCCCGAAACCACGCCCTGTATTCGTTGCGGACGCTGTGCCGCCGCTTGCCCTATGAAGCTGAATCCGGCAAGCATTGAGCAGGCCCTTAATGCAGGTGCTACCGAAAAATACAAAAAGCTTTACGCTGATTATTGTATGGAATGCGGAAGCTGTGCAGTGGGCTGTCCCGCAAGGCGCCCCTTAGTACAGGTTATGCGTACCGCCAAAAAAGAGATAAGGAGGATTAACGGATGAGTTCATTGCTTAACGTAAGCTCTTCACCCCACATAAGACAGTCGGACAACACCACCGGTATAATGCTCGACGTACTTATTTCTCTTTTACCCGCTACAGTTTTCGGCATTGTGCTTTTCGGCTACCGCGCCGCTATACTTATTGCTGTTTGCGTTGCTTCTTGCCTTGTTTTTGAATTTTTGGCAAGAAAGCTGTTTAAAAACCAAGGCAGTCTGCTTGATTTAAGCGCGGCCGTTACAGGACTTTTAATTGCCCTTAATTTGCCGCCGCGTTTTCCTGTTTGGATGGCGATTATCGGTTGCTTTGCCGCTATTGTCGTAGTTAAGCAGATGTTTGGCGGACTCGGTCACAACTTCGTTAACCCTGCCATTGCCGCAAGAATTATTCTGCTTATTTCCTTCCCTACTCATATGACCACCTATCACGAGCCCTTTAATACCGATGCCATTACCACCGCTACCCCCTTGGGTATGGAGGAATGTTACTTATCCGTTAAGGAATTACTTTTCGGTCTGCACGGCGGAAGCATTGGCGAAACCTCGGTTATTATGCTGGCTATAGGCGGTATTTATCTTATTATCCGCAGGGTCATTTCTCCCACCATTCCCTTATCCTTTATAGGCAGTGTCGGTGTACTTACCCTTATATTAAGCGGAAATCTTTCAGACGCAATTTTTGCAATGCTTACGGGCGGTGTTTTCTTGGGTGCTATATTTATGGCTACCGACTACGTAACCAGTCCCACCACCACCTTAGGCAAAATTATCTTCGGTATCGGCTGCGGTGTTATTACGGTTATAATCCGTTCGGGTGCCGCCGCCGAGGGCGTATCCTTTGCTATTATATTTATGAATCTTTTGGTTCCTCACATTGACGGCATTACGGTACGCAAGCCCTTTGGATGGGAGGCTAAAAAACAATGAAAAAGCCTAATATAAATTCCGTCCCCTTAACCACCCTTATACTTTTTCTTATTTGTGTAATAGTTACCGCCGCACTTGCAGGCACTAACTTTATTACCAAGCCGCGTATTGAAGCTCTTGAATTAAAAGCTCAAAACGAGGCTATGGCGGTTGTACTTCCTGCCGAAAGCTATACCGCTTCCACAGTTACCGTTGAAAACGTAGCTTATCCCTATACCGTTGCAAAAAACGGCGAGAAAACCATAGGCTACATTATTACAGCCACGGAAAAGGGCTACGGCGGTGACGTTAAGGTTATGGTCGGTGCCGACCTTACGGGCAAAATTACGGCTGTTAAAATTATTTCAGCCGACGACGAAACTCCGGGTCTCGGTCAAAAAGTAACCAAAAAGGACTTTTATGAAAAATTCAGCGGCAAGCCCCTTGACGACACTAAAATTGATGCCATAACGGGTGCTTCCATTTCATCCAAGGCGGTTAACAATGCTGTCGAAAAGGCCGCCGATATTCTAAATAAAATACTGAAGGGAGAAGTAAAATAAAATGGCAAAAAACAAAACCCTTTCGTATTTTACCAACGGTATTTTAAATGAAAACCCCGTTTTACGACTCGTGCTTGGCACCTGCCCCACCCTTGCTGTCACCACCTCCCTTATGAACGGTGTAGGTATGGGTGTTGCGGCTACTATAGTGTTAGTTTGCTCTAACGTCGTTATTTCGCTCCTTCGTAACGTTATCCCCTCAAAGGTGCGAATTCCTGCTTTCATTACGGTTATTGCAGGCTTTGTAAGTATAGTTCAGCTTCTTGTTAAGGCTTATGCCCCTGCTATTGATGCTTCCCTCGGTATATTCCTTCCCCTTATAGTTGTTAACTGTATTATCCTTGCGCGAGCCGAAATGTTCGCTTCTAAAAATTCCGTTTTCCCGAGCCTTTTGGACGGTCTTGGAATGGGTGTGGGCTTTACCGTAACCCTTTCCCTTATGGGTGTTATCCGCGAAATAATAGGTACCGGTCAAATTGCTATCAGCGAGGAATTTATTATCCCCATTACCTCCGCTGTAGGAATTGAGCCTATGCTTATTTTCATCCTTCCTCCCGGCGGCTTCTTCGTTTTCGGCTTACTTATCGCCCTTTCGAATAAAATTGCCGAAAGGCAGGGCAAAAAGCCTGTAGAAAACGCAGGCTGTGAGGGCTGTCCCGCAAAGGGTATGTGTGAAAACGCTGAAGGCTGTATAAATAATGAAACGGAGGAAAAGGCTAATGGTTAGTACTATCGTTTCTATTATTCTTGCCGGTATGTTTACCGACAATATGGTTCTTTCGAAGTTCCTTGGCATTTGCCCCTTTTTAGGTGTTTCCAAAAAGGTTGGCACAGCGGTTAGTATGGGCGCGGCGGTTACGCTGGTTATGGTGCTTGCAACGGCAGTTACCTGGCCCGTTTGCACCTATTTGCTTATGCCTAATTTTGAATATTTGCAAACCGTTGTATTTATTCTTATTATAGCCGCATTGGTGCAGCTCCTTGAAATAATTGTAAAGAAGTTTTTCAAAGCCCTTTACAATGCCTTCGGCATTTATCTTTCCCTTATTACCACCAACTGCGCGGTGCTGGGTATTACCATTTTAAACTTCACCGACGGCTTAAACTACGTTGAATCTCTTTTCAACGCCTTGGGTGCAGGATTGGGCTTCACCCTTGCAATGTTTATATTCTCAGGTGTCAGAGTAAGGCTTGAATCCTCTAAAATCCCCAAAAGCCTTCAGGGTCTCCCCATTACTCTTATTGCCGCCGCGCTTGTATCCCTCTCTTTTATGGGATTTGCAGGAATAGGAGGTTAAACTATGGAAGCAATACTTATTCCTGTTATAATAGTTGCGGTTATCGGTCTTATTGCAGGCTTGGGACTTTCCCTTGCAGGTAAATATCTTTCCGACCCGCCCGATGAAAAATTCGAAGCCATAAGAGAATCACTTCCGGGTGCCAACTGCGGCGCTTGCGGCTATAATGGCTGTGACGATTATGCCAATGCCGTAAAAAACGGCATTGCAAAGCCCGACAAGTGCATTCCCGGCGGTCCTACAACAGCCGCCGCTTTATCGGTGGTTTTAGGTGTGGAAATTGAAGCCGAGCAAAAGGTTGCGTTTATCGCCTGCGGCGGAGATTGCAACAAATCTAAAACTAAATATAACTATTCGGGTATTCAAAGCTGTTCCGCCGCCGCGGCACTTTACGGCGGACCTATGGAGTGCAGCTTTGGCTGTATCGGTCTTGGTGATTGCGCAAGCGTTTGCGAATACGGCGGAATCACCGTTACCGATAACCTTGCCAAGATCGACCCCGCCCTTTGCAGAGCCTGCGGCAAATGCATTAGCGCGTGCCCCAAAAAGCTTATTTCCTTTGTCCCCGCTTCTTCCAAGGTTAAGGTGCTTTGTCACAGCAACGATAAAGGTGCTAAGGTTATGAAGGCCTGCGAGGCAGGCTGTATAGGCTGTACGAAATGCGTTAAGGTATGCGAATTCGACGCAATAAAGGTTGAAAACTTTTTAGCGGTTATCGACCCGAAAAAATGTACCTCCTGCGGCAAATGTAAAGAGGTTTGTCCGAGAGGCTGTATAAACTAAAAAAAGGCGTTCATCGAGGCGCACTTCCTTACGGAGTGCGCCTCAGTTATATTCGCCTGTCGGCGAGTTATATTGCTTCGCAGTTATATTTGGGCTACGCCCAAGTTATATTCGCTTCGCCAAAGGTCACGCCGCAGCTCTCCAGTGCGCGTAAAATTTCCTGTTCACGCACAGTTTCGTTTCCCTCGACAGAGAAATCCCAGATGAAAAACGAGCCGTAGAACAGCAGCAGTGTGCTGATACTCAGTGTGATCCACAGCCCGTACCGGTGGCGCATCCGTCCCAGAAAGAACGGAGTTCCCCGCCAGCCGGTAGCGGTGAGATCGCAGTCCAGTCGGCGTGAGAGTCGACGAAGCCGTTTCCAGTCACGCCGCGCCGTAGTGAAGGTAAACGCTGTGGCGCATTCCCACTGGAGATTCCAGAAACGAATACCGTACTCGGCGCAGATGTTCAATACACGCTCAGGAAAAGCACTCTCGACCCGTCCGGTCACTTCGCCTTTGAGCAGATTGGTGATATGACGATACATCAGTTCACCCACTCCACACGGCAGATGGTTCCTCGGATCCGAAGTGCCTCGCCGCTCATGCTGACCAACTCCAACCCCTTGCCGTACAGTCGTACAATCATGCTCTCAGCACTGATATCAATTTCTTCATCGCTGTAGGAGAGAATTCCTCTGTGATTTTCCATATAGAATTGACGGTTCCCCATGACCTCTACGTGGGGCAGTCCGGCAAGAAGATCCATCGGCAGGTCAAACAGCTCTGCTGCCTCGCTGAGCAAATGCTTTTCCCGTTTGTTTCGCTCCATTGTCTCCACCTCTCACCGATTTTTGCAGGTTTGTTGTTTTTCTCTGTAGTGCCACTCTATGCATAAGGTGGGATTTCTAGTCCTGAAATATTCTAGGAATGACTTGTCCCATGCTGGCATAGGATAACAGCGGTGATGCGTATGAAAAAAATGTTATCCATTCTGGCGGTAATTCTTTTTGCCGCCCTTCTCCTGATGCACCCGGAGACGATGACGGAGGGTGTGCGGGATGGTTTGCGTCTGTGTGCGCAGACTGTGGTGCCGTCCCTGT
>JAFVIF010000032.1 GCA_017474125.1 Clostridia bacterium | reverse complement strand
TAACCGTATTACCGTCGATAACACCCGTTGCGGTGTTGCGGGCATTCTTAAATATAATACCGCGTTCAACAACGTGCATATCGGTTCCGCCTATATTAATTGTATGAATATCGTCGGTTTTGTAGCTAAAGAAGAAACGCAATGCCTGACTGCCCGCTTCCTTGCTTGCTTCTTCGGTAAGCACCGATGCGCCGTCCGAATAAAGAGCTTCAACCTCTGTCAAGGTAATATTATCAATGCTGATATTTGCACCGACACCTTCAAAGTACATATACAGCATATTGCCGAAGTCGGCATTTTTATTATCTTTAGTATTTACCTTTTCATCCTTAGGAACGGTATAGCTGAAGGAGGAGGTGAAATATACCGTTTCGGTATGCCAAGCGTTATCGGCATTTGCAGTAATATAGTTACCTTGGTCGTTATAATGGGTTGCGTTTTCATATACGCTCATTTCATCAGCAGAAGCAAGCTTAATGGTTGCCGCAGCGTCTGCCTTGTAATCAAAGGTAAGCTTATACGAAGTATTATTATTAATTGTTCCAAGGCGCAGACCGTTGAAGATGTTTTCCTTAACCGTCGTGTTTAAAGCTCCGTTTACAATTTTATTTTCAGCGCTATAATTATCCGCACTATTTGAAGCATAGGAATAACCACTGAAATTTTCGGTGTTTTCATTCCATTTTGAGTAAACGTAATTAACACCCGACGACAAAACAACCGAGCTTATTTTATCGGTAAGCTCCTTATCGGAATACCAGCCGTCGAAGGCGGCAAACTGAGCTATTGAAGCGCTATCGGGAACGGCTACGGTACTGCCCACTGCACCCTCTTTATATACTACAGCAGCACCTTCATTACCTACAAACGCAGCAACTGCAGTTTTGTCAATACATTCTATATTAACTTGGTCTACGTAAAGAACGGTATCACCCTCAACGCGAGGATTAAAGGTGAAGAACAGGCCTGAAGCACCTATGGTTGCAAATTCGGTAGTAAGATAAACCGTTGCCTTTGCCCAGTCGTTTCCAACCTCACCCGAACGTATGGTATAGGTTGCCTCATCATAATCAGTAATAAAAGCCCAACGGTTAGTAAGGTGTGCCGTTAAGAATTTAACGTCTACGTCACCTTGAGTTTCGGTAAGCTTATAGTAGAAAGAAATTCTATAGGTAGACTTATTGTTCACTCTACCCATACAAGCAACGTTATTTGATGTTTCAAAATATTTAATTGCGTAGTTGTAGCTGTATTTAAGTGAACGTATGGTATCAAAGCTTTCCTCTCTGCTAAGACTGATATCGTCACCAACTGTATACTTACTGTTGCTGTTTTCAAACTGATAATTGTCAAAGTTGACGGTATTTAACTCCCAGCGGGCGTAAAGAAAGGTTATAGGCTCTTCCTTGTGCACGCCCTCTTCATACATATCGGTAACCTCTAAATCGTTACACCAGCCCGTCACCTTATAGTTATTTGTATCAATTTGCGGGAAATTGATAGGCTGACCGTAATTGCCGTCAATTTCATAAACCCTCTTGTTTTTATCTCTATCATCGAGAGCAAATATATGGTTTCTTCCCTCGTCAACACGGGTAAGCTTAATGGAGTCAATATACAAGGTAGTCTTTTTAGTACCGCCGGTAACGGCAATATAAAGAGTGTTTGCAGAATCGCTAAGCTCGCCTGTTTTAATATATGTACATCCATATTGCGAGTTATAAGAGTGTTTACCTGTAAAAGGCTCACCTACGGCAATCGGATTGCTATAACTATCATCCGAGGCGCAGAAGAAGTTAAAGTGCATCTTAGCGCTTGAAGTGTACGGTGAATAATAAAACTGAAAATGTACAGCATAGGTAGTATTGCTTTCAAGCCTTACATATCCATCCTTATTGGCAAGAGGAGCATATACTTCATACTCTTCCTCAGATTCGCGGTCTAAAGCAAGACTGTATGTACCATACTTCCACTTATTAGAAAGATATGCCCTATTGCTGTTGTTCTCGTTAATGAGAGGATTATCCGTATCTAAATCATCGAAGGTTATATTGGTTATAGGATTACTTGCCCATCTTCCGTAAACGGTAAGGTCGTCACCTCCGAAATTGCTTAAGGTAACCGGAGTTTTGTAGGTGTTATCGATGTACCAGCCGTAGAAAACGTCGCTTCCGTGAGGAACAATAACAGGATAATCAACGGTTAAACCCTTTACGCCGATACGAACAACGTCATCTCCATAGCCGCTTTTTTGCTTAAAGGTTATTACCGACATATCCTCGGTTATCTCATAAACAATAACGTCATCAATAAGTATATTGGAGTTTGTAGGTTCAACTTTAAGAGAAAAAACGTCAGAATCGGCCGTAACGACAAAGGAAAGATTCGTCCAACCTAAGCCAAGCTCGTTTATTGATACATTATAGCTTTGATTTCCTACCGTAACTGTAGTATTACCTTCTGCCGAAATTAACGAATAACGAAGATCAACTCCGTATTTTTTACCCGAGCTTACTGTTGCAATTTTCACTTCATCGCTTCCGGTAAAGGATAAATATTTATTTTGCTTATTATTAGAGTCAACTACAGCCGAAACGTTTGAAGAAGACAAGGTTGAATCATTAAAGCTTTCACCCTTTGCCCATTTGGCGTAAACTTTGCTAAGAACGGAAGAATAATTTTTACCGCCTTCGTAAAGAGAGGTACAGGCTCTGTCGGTATACCAGCCAAGGAATTTATGCGCTTCCTTTGACGGTTCAAAGGGTTTAATGCTCTCCCCTACCGTGCCGATTTGCACCTTATGGTCGCCCGTTATTTCGTCGGCAAATATAACGTAGCCTTCATTTTCCTTCAAAACAGAAACATCAATTTGATCAAAATATACAGTATAGCTTGCCGAAGCTTCACTTTTTATAAGCATTGCAAGACGATTAGCCTTATCGTTTGCAAAATCGGATTCTATAATAACAGCGCCCGTAATATATCCTTTTCCTACTTCATCGGTTTTTACGGTGTAGGCTTCATCATATATCTTAAGGTCAGCAGTATTATTAACGTTCAGATTCATAGTGGCAAACCTTACGCTAATATCGTAATCGGCGCTAACCAACTTATAATGAAATGTTACAAGATAGCGAGTTTTATTCTTAATGGGATTTAAAGCAATTACGTGCTGAGCGTCACTTGAATTATTAACAAGCTTTGCGCTGTAGAGTCCCATATATGGGTCGGTTTTCTCTATAGTAACGCTATCGCTCAAATAATTGCTTCGGTCATCTGCTTCGGTATCTAAGTAATAAGACTCAAAGCCGACACCCTCGCTCCAGCTCGCATAAAGAGTATTAAGATATATGCTGCTGTCCACTACGTCGCTTTCAACCTTTTGGGTGCAAGCCTCATCATAACACCAGCCTGCAAAGTCATAGTTTTCTCTGTACGGATATGTTAAAGAAAACATACTTTCACCAATAGCTGTTTCTTGATTTTTAATAGTAGAGCCATCCTTAAAGGAGCCGCCGTTTGCATTAAGCTTAACGGTTGTAGCACCCGTTGCTTCCTCAATTCTAACGTCGTCAAGATAAGCAACCGTAGTGGTATGCCCTAATGCATAAAACCTTAAGGTTGCTACGTTTCTGTAATAACCCGGTATTTTCGAAACGTCGCCTGTAGTAAATATCATTCTGCCTTCGCGCCATACGTCGGGAACCTCGGAGGTTAAGGTAAGAGCGCTGTCTTTATACTCAACATAAACGTCTGTATGCCAAATATTTGTTGAGCCTGTAGCGGGAGCAATATAAACATCGCCCGAGCCTTCTTCAAGCTTATATTTAAAGGTTATAACATAGGTGGTATACGACTCTACGTGTTTAAGCGAAATATTGTTTTCTAACTGGGTGCGTCTTGCGGAATAATAAACAGCATCACCCGTCTCAACGCTGCCTGAACGAATCTGATTCCAGTATTCTTCGGTATAATGATATTGGACTACATTTTTACCGTCGGGAGCGTCTTCAGCTTCAATTATATCGTAGAAATGCTCATTAAAGCCATATTGGCCAACCTTAGTATACCCCTCAAAGCTGAAATGGGTTTGACTCCAGCCTGCGTAAAGCTTAATTTCACAATTTTCCTCGGTTACGTATTGGTCGGTAAACTCCTTGGTGCAGGCTGCATCGGTATACCAGCCCTCAAAATCGTATCCGAATTGATATGTTGGGTTTTCAATATTAATTTTATCGCCTATTTTATGAATGAAGGATGTCTGACTGATTGTACCAACACCGGGATCAACCGTAATTGAAGTAAGGCGAGTAACGGTAACATCGTCAACTAAAATATGCACACCGTTAAAGGACTTTAAAGCAAAGCCCAATACGTTACCGTTGGTACCAAAGGTGTCAGGAGTTGTAAAATCGTAAGTAAGGGTATGCCACTCGCCAAGTTCAAGGGTAACCTCACTGCCGTTTTGGTTAGCAGTAAAGGTTTGTGCGTTATTGCCCACCTCTGCAACAAGACCTATTTCGGTATCCATAGTAATTCTGTTGTCAGCATATGTAGCAGGCATACCGTAAGCAAGCTTTAATTCGGTAATCTGAGTTGACGTAGGATAGGTAACCCCGTTATAAACGAAGTTTTTTTGAGAAGAAACCAGCTTAACCTTTAAGGATATGCTATAAGAGGTAGCTTCTTTTAATTCAAACAATCCTTCGTTATCGTTAAACAAAAAGCCGCTGGGGCCCGAGGATCTTTCTTCTAAATCGTTAAGGATTTCTAATTTCTCGTTTTCGTTAATACTGAAATGGGCGCGAGAAATTTGACGGTCAACACCGGACGAATCCTTAAGGGTTACCTTGCCGTACTGTGTGCCGCTATCATTCGCAAAGTCGTAAGTTTTATCATAGATAAAGGTTTTAGCGCTTGCAGGAACAACCGACGGAATAACGCAGGTTCCCATTATTATTAAAATGCAAATAACCGCGCTCAAAATTCTCTTCCATGAGCCTTTTATAAATTTGGACATCATACAATTCTCCCACTATAAAATTAGTTACTGTAAGTATAACACATATATATATATATATCAATAGCAAATCGTTCAAAGTGATTTACATATCGTTCAATTGTTATTGTTTTTTATTAAGCTAAATGTGAAAGAATTTCTTCTTTAGTTCGGTAGCCGACAATAAAATCAACCACCTGCTTATTTTTAATAACCGCAAGGGTCGGAATACTTACAATACTGAATGCGGAGGCAAGCTCGGGCTCCTCATCCACGTTAACCTTTCCCACCTTAATATCCGCTCTCTCCTGCGCTATTTCCTCAACGATAGGTGCAAGCATTTGACACGGGCCGCACCAGGTTGCCCAAAAATCAATAAGAACGGTTTTTGTTTCTGCTAAAACTTCGCTTTCAAAATTTTTAGCCGTAATAACCTTGACCGACATTTATATTCCTCCTTAGTCTTTGGTTTTATAATATAGCATACAATGACAGTAGCCTTCAAAGCTTTCATCGGCAATTTGTTCCCTGAATTCCTTACAAATACATTTATAGTCTTCCGTTTTTGCAATTCTGCAGGGACAATAGCCGCCTCTTGCCTTAAGTCCTTCTTTAATTTTTGCCACAAGAGCTTTATCCTCATTTAATTTTACTGCCATTTTAATCACCCTAAATATTATACATCATAAAAAGGATTTTTTCCACAAAATATTAACAAAATATTATTTTTTGGTATTTCTTGACTATTTCGAAGACTTATAGTATAATAAAAACACTAATGTAGAAATGGAGTTGGTTTTGTGGATCCGCTACCCCGAAGTAGTTGCTTCGACTTATTTATCCCTAATATAGCCGTTAAATACTGCTCATTAGGCTTTAAGCTAAGCATAATTGCCTACAATCGCAATTAGTAAAAAGCCGTATTTAACTTTTCTTTAAAATTTGGAGGATTATAAGTCATATGGACATTTTCAAACAACTGCTGTTACAGTTAGTTCTTATTTTATTAAACGCATTTTTTGCCGCAACCGAAATCGCGGTAATTTCTCTTAACGAAAAAAAGGTTAAGGCGCAGGCTGAAGACGGTGATAAAAAGGCCGTACGAATGCTTAAAATGATTGAAGACCCTACCCGTTTTCTTTCTACTATTCAAATAGGCATTACCTTGGCAGGTTTCTTAGGCTCTGCGTTTGCCGCCGACAACTTTTCCGATAGTTTAGCAGGCTTTTTAGTGAATAAGCTAAGCTTCCTCAAGGGACACGAAGCCTTAGTTGACAACATATCGGTTATCGTCATTACCATCATTCTTTCTTTCTTCACCCTTGTTCTTGGTGAGCTTGTTCCCAAAAGAGTTGCAATGCGTCACAAGGAAAAGGTTTCACAAGGCTTTTGCGGTATAATTTCATTTTTAACCGCTGTGCTTCGTCCTATCATCTGGTTTCTTACAATTTCCACCAACGGTATATTACGCCTTTTTGGAATTGACCCCCACGAAAAGGAGGAATCCGTTTCGGAGGAGGATATAGTTCTTATGCTTGATGCCGGTGCCGACGAAGGCTCTTTAAATCAAAACGACATTGAATACATAAAAAACGTGTTCAAGCTTGATCGTATGACTGCCGAGGACGTAATGACCCCCCGTAAGGCAGTATCTTTCATTCTTCACGATGCAAGTGATGAGGAAATCATTTCGGTAATTGAAAACGACGGTTACTCACGTATTCCTGTTTTTACCGAATCACAGGACAGTATTATGGGCATCCTTTATACTAAGGAATATCTGCTGCACCGCGCCGATGAAGGCTTTACCATTGACGGTGCGATTCACCCTCCCGTTTTCGTTCCTGAGTCTATACACCTTGATACACTTTTCAAGGATATGCAAAAAGACCACAACCATATTGTTATTGTTGTAAACGAATACGGCGAAGCATCAGGTATTGTTACTATGGAGGATATACTTGAGGAGATAGTTGGCGAAATATGGGATGAAGGCGATGAAGCCATTGAGGAGTTTACTCAGCTTGGCGACACCACCTATAAGGTTTTATCCATTGCCTCTCTTGACAATTTCTTTGAGTATTTCGAGCTCGAAGCCCCCGAAGATATTGAAGCTTCTACCGTTAACGGCTGGCTCACCCAGCTTAAGGAAGGCATCCCCGAGGAGGGTGACACCTTTGAAATAGAAGGTATCGTTATCACCGTCACAAAAGCTGATGACCTAATGACACACGAAATCTCGGTTGATACTGCAGGCAGAATTACCGAAGAAGCAGAAGCGTAACAAAATGGGCAGAGTTCATCTGCCCATTGATTATTTTATTGGAGGAATATATTTGTTATTTCACAGCAAAACAAAGCAAGAAGTTTTAAACGCCTTTTCTACTAATGAGGCAAACGGCTTAACCCTGTTACAGGTAGAGGAGCAGAAAGTAAAATTCGGCGAAAATAAGCTTGAGGAGAAAAAGAAGAAAAGCTATTTTCAACGCTTTGCAGACCAATTCAAAGACGTAATGATTCTTATTCTTATCGCCGCCGCTTTGGTATCCTTAATAACTATTTGTATAGAAAAGCATTGGAATGAGCTTTTTGAGCCGGCGCTTATTTTAGCAATAGTTATTATGAACGCTTTTATGGGTGTTTATCAGGAAGGCAAAGCTGAAAGGGCGCTTGATGCTCTTAAGAATATGTCAGCACCACACGCAAGGGTTATTCGCGAAGGCAAGGAGTTGCTTATTGCCGCCTCCGACCTTGTACCAGGCGATATAATAAAGCTTGAAGCAGGTGACTTTGTACCTGCTGATGCTTATCTTTTAAACAGTGTCAGCCTTAAAAGTGAGGAATCAGCTCTTACGGGTGAATCGGTACCCAGCGAAAAGGATGCCGATGCTTTTGTAGAGGAAAACGCTCCTATCGGTGACAGAAGCAATATGGTATTTTCGGGTTGCAGTATCACCTACGGTACCGCTACTGCCGTTGTAACCGCTACGGGTATGGATACCGAAATGGGTAAAATAGCAAATCTTTTAGGTGACGAAGGTGAAACCCAAACGCCTCTGCAAAAAAAGCTGGCGCAGCTCGGCAAATATCTCGGTATACTTGCTATTATTATTTGCGGAATAATTTTTGCAGTCGGCATTGCCGCAAAAACCCCTGTTTTAGAAATTTTTATGACCGCCGTTTCTCTTGCGGTATCGGCCATTCCCGAAGGCTTACCCGTTATAGTTACCATAGTCCTGTCAATAGGCGTTCAGCGTATGGTTAAGAAAAACGCCCTTATACGACGACTCCCCGCAGTTGAAACCTTGGGTAGTGCTTCTATTATATGCTCTGATAAAACGGGCACCCTTACCCAAAACAGAATGACTCTCGTTAAGGCTTACCTTGACAAGAGCGGTAAATTAGAGGATATAACCACCTCTAACAGTGATGGTATTAAGCAGCTTTTAAACTACGGCACCCTTTGCTGTGACGGTAGCGTGGTGTTCAGCGATGAAGGCGAACAGCATATCGGTGACCCCACCGAAACCGCTATTGTATATGCCGCTCATAAAAACGGAAGCAGTAAGGAAGAATTAAACAGTCGCTTCCCCCGTATTGCAGGTATTCCCTTTGATTCCGACCGCAAGCTTATGAGTACCGTAAACCTTATTGACGGCAAAAAAATTGTAATCGTAAAGGGCGCCTTTGATATGATGGCTCCTCGCTGTATTGAAGGCAACCTTGAAATGGCCAAGGAAATGACCGAAGCAATGAGCAAGGATGCGTTACGCGTGCTTGCCGTAGGCTTTAAGGAAATCGAAAGCCTTCCCGAAACGCTAACCAGCGAGGAAATAGAAAACGGACTCACCTTCTTGGGTCTTGTAGGTATGATAGACCCTCCACGCCCCGAAGCTAAGGTTGCTGTTGAAACCTGCCGCAAGGCAGGAATAAAGCCTGTTATGATAACGGGCGACCACGTTGTAACCGCCTCGGCAATTGCGAAACAGCTTGGTATTTTGCTTGAGGGTGACCGCGCCATTACGGGAGCAGAGCTTGATGCCATGACCGACAGCGAGCTTGATGCTCAGGTTGAAAGCATTTCGGTTTATGCGAGAGTATCCCCCGAAAATAAAATTCGAATAGTCAGAGCTTGGCAAAGAAAGGGTCAGGTCGTTTCTATGACAGGCGACGGTGTTAACGACGCCCCCGCACTGAAGGCCGCCGATATCGGCTGTGCTATGGGCATAACCGGTACCGACGTTGCAAAGGGCGCCGCCGATATGACCCTTACCGACGACAACTTTGCCACTATAGTTGACGCAGTTAAGGAAGGCAGAGGCATATACTCAAATATTCGCAAGGTTATAGGCTTTTTACTCGGCACCAACATTGGCGAAGTTATAGCTGTTTTCGCCTCAATGCTTATATGGCAAAAATCCCCCTTCCTTTCCATGCAGCTTTTATGGATTAATCTTGTAAGCGACAGCTTCCCTGCCATTGCGCTTGGAATGGAGGCGGTTGAAGATAATGTAATGTGCCAAAAGCCAAAGCCTAAAAGCGAAGGACTGTTTGCAGGCGGACTGGGTATAAGAATCGTTCTTCAAGGCTTTATGTTTGCTATTCTTTCGCTTATCGGCTTCGTTATAGCAGGTGGCACCTCCCCCGAAACCGTTGCCGACGGAAGAACAATGGCATTTATGATTTTAGGTCTTTCTCAAGCTATACACGCCTACAATATGAGAAGTGAACGCTCGCTTTTCGCAATTGGACCCTTCAGTAATTCAAAGCTTAACTATGCCTCTATTTTTAGTATTGGACTTATGCTTATAGTACTGTTTACTCCCGTGCGCTATGCATTCGGTTTAACACTACTTAGCTTTAAGCTTTATTTTATAGCGCTGATTCTTATTTTCATACCCCTTGTGGTTATGGAAATCGGAAAGCTTTTAGCCCGTTTACTAAAGAAATAATTTATGATTAATTTAAAACGGCAGAGAAATTTCTCTGCCGTTATTTCATATTATCTAAAGATATTCGGATAATTAATCTTGTACCACATTAATTCGCACAATATTTCTAAGCGGCCAATACACGCAGAAGCATCCCATAAATGTTTTACATCATTGAAATAATCAATAATGGATTCTGGAACGTTGTGTTCTTTTAACAAGTCAACATATTCCTGCTTGAATGACTTTGTTGACCAAACACCGTGTTTTACAATTTTAATAGCATCATCTTTATTAACACCATAATCTAATAGAACTGAATACAATTCCTCCCTTAACACATAAAAATTGTTGGATTTTAATTTATGAAGTGATTTTGCGCTATTGAAAGATGCGTGATTATAGCCATAAATTCTTGTAAGAGCAGTAAAATCACAACTGTTAACCTTTTTTAATTCATTAGCAAAGTCGCATCCCTTTAAATATGCTTCTTCATTTATATTTTTTTCTGCTCTCATATCATCTAAGGCACTCAAATTATCTTCAGATATTTTCTTTATTGCTTCAAGATATATTTCGCCACTATAGTTTTCAGGTTTGCTTTTAATATTTGTTGCTTTTCTTAGTTTTCCAATCATACTACATGTTTCGTTGCGTGGCAAAAATATTCTAAAATATAGATTTTTATCACATTCGATATTGGAAAACTTATCATTTAAACGTTTTTTAATTTTTGAACGCACCGGCTCCGCTATTTCTGTATCAAAACACGGAAAAACAATTTGAGAGTCGTCCTCCCATATCATTTCAGGAAAAGTTTTTATTACACCATTGTTTAAGGGGTCTACATTAACAACTTCTAATAGATATAGAATTATAGAACCGCTTATACAACCTTCAACCACAATGGGATATCCTTCTTCTGTAGACAAATCAGAAATCACCTTTAAAATAGCAAAATGATAGGCAGAACCGCTTTCTCTCATATATCTAAGCTCAACCTCCAGTCTTTTCTTAGCTTGTTCAGACTGACCGTATTTTGGTTCAAAGTTTTCATAACACATTTTTGAAATTTTTTCTTCAAGTTTTAATAAATACTCAGGTCTCGCCTTCCTAAAAAATAGTTCATTATTTGTAATTGTAAAATTCATTTTTCATTTTCTCCAATCTGCATTTTTATTATAAATTTTCAATCCACGTCAAGATCAGTCACTCTTTTGCATTCGGCTTTTTTGTATATCTTAAGAGGTTCTATACCGTCAGGTCCTCTATCGACAATGTCACCTAAAATGTAGAGAGCATAGTTATTACTAAAATTTATCTTTTCAATCATTTTAATATATTTGTAATAACAACCGTGCAAGTCACTCATAGCATAAATCATTATTTAAACCTCCGTTTATTTAATAATTCGTGCTGTATTTTTATCAATTTTTTCGTACATAGGAAGAATTTCTTTATCCTCAATTTTGAGGTCAAATCTATTGCGAAGTTCTTTGCGCCAATCCCTGCGTTTCAAAAAACCGCAAACACTGCAAACCTTACCGACATAATTGTATTTACCACTATAAGATTCACTGAAAATAAGTGCATCGATGTAATTATGCTTGTGATTTGAACGAGTTTCGCCTGACTTCTTGCTTTTCTTTTTATGGCGCATTTCTTGAGGTTCGTTATCATAAAATTGTTTCTCGACAGCACGTTGAACTTCAGGCTTCGGGTCCCAACTTTGCAGTTTTTTATATTCGTTATTTTTGCTCATATTACACCTCTCTAACTTACAAAACATTATACAATTATGTATGTGCTAAATTTGGTGCATAAAACATCGCTTAACAGCCCGATTGACAAAAAATTTATTATTAATGCTAATTTTTTGCGTACAGCTTTTATTGCTAAATCATCAGCATTAAAATCCGTTTTATTGTACACTACTTTGTGATATAATGTGTATATACAAGATTGCAAACGATGATGAACTGACAGATGCTATTCTTTCGCAGTTCGATTTCACTAACCCCGACCTTGATAAGAAAGCAGACGATTTTTTTAAACAACGCTATTAATACAATACATAGAAAATACTGATGTGCATAAAAAAGAATGTTCATAACGGTCAAGTCCGTTATGAACATTCAACATGCGAAAGACTACCTAAACGGAGCAGAATTGAGGTAAGAAAGCCTAAAAGAGTGTATTTGCTCTGTTCTACAAATTGGTATTCGTCTCTCTTAATTAGTCCTCCGTCATTATTCTCCAAAACAGCTTTTCAGCAATTACATAAGTACTATGTTCTCCGTTAGTGGAAATCGGTTTTTCTTCCGTATAATTTATGGGATTGTAACCATCCCAATCCGCCCATACTATCAGCTTGTCATCACGAGTTTTACCAAATAGGTCGCTATGAAAATTCAAATATGCACCAAAAATGTCGCAGAAATAATTATCCTCCCAGCCAACAATATTACATTTTCTTACTCCTGTAAAACGCAGTTCAATAGGTTTATTCCACTGACTATGTAATATCATTTCAATGCTATGCTCAAGCAATTCTCCGTTTGCCATAGCACCATCATCATCAACAAATGCTCCGCTATGATAGTTTATTGATACTATACAGCTATCGTGAAAGCCGCTATATTCTTTCATCAAATTTTCGATATCAATTTCATTTTTTATTTCATTCCACATATAGTACCAAAACTCCTTTGCTCAGATTCAAACGATAGGAACTGTTTATCAAATTCTTGTTTATCAGATTATATCACTTTTCAGCAAACAAATCAAGGCGAAGCCTTGTATATCATCAATTCCGTAGGAATTGCATATCATCAAAACGAAGTTTTGTATATCATCAAGCCGACAG
>JAFVIF010000031.1 GCA_017474125.1 Clostridia bacterium | reverse complement strand
TTGGAGAAAAAGTATGTTCTTTTAATACCCCTACCAACGAAACCATGGGTTTGTTGAAATCTATATTTAATTAGCGTTATTTGTTGGTCCAAATATAACACATCGGTGAACGGCATTGTATTAGGGGGCGATGCCCACATCTTGTCGGTTTTATTTCATAAGAACTTTTAATAATCGGCTATAAATTAAAAATCACATATAATTAAAGCTTTTCGCGGATAAAAAATCTGAGCATTTTTGCTTATAAATTTGACTGCACAATCGGTTGACTTAAAAATGCCGATATGGTAGACTATAAGTAGTAAAATCAGGAGGTGCTTTATGAATTTTGAGCGAATTTGTAATGCGGCTGAGCTTGAAGAACTTATAAATTCAACACCCGATGGCGGGGTATGTGTTCTTCCCGAAAAGGAATATTATATTGAGCGTCAGGTTGTTATTAAAAATAAGAATAATATAACCGTTGACGGTAACGGCGCTTTGGTTATTTCGAAGTATGATAATACCAAAGATTACACTGCCAGTGTAGATACTTTTTTAATTGATTGTTGTAATAGTGTTACTTTCGGTAACTTGATTATGGATACTTCTGTTCCTGCAAACGTTACGGCTACCGTTATGGAAATTAACCGTGACGAAAAATGGGCTGTGCTTAAAATAGACGACAACTTTGAAATGTATGGTAACGAAGTGCTTATGTCTTTTAACACTATGGACAGCGAGGGCTCGCCCGATTATCATATGAATTATTATTCAAAGCACCCCGACCCTAATATAGTTACCCTTATTTTAGGGGAAATATTACTTGCCAATACCTATGCAAGCGCTAAATACGATTACCTTGGCAATAATGCCTTTAAAGTGTATTTTGGCAGTATAAATGCTACCCTTTGTGTGGGTGAGAGGATGTGCATCCGCCATACTATGTACGGCAACAGCGCTATTACTCTTAAGGACAGTAATGATACCGTAATCCATAATATAACAATGCACCACGTTCCCGGTATGGCGATTATCGTTTTACCGAGGTGTAAGAATTTAACGGTTGACGGTTTAAAAGTAGTTTCGGGCGGAAAATGGGAAAGCCTTATGCCCGGTAACTGCGACGGTATTCACTTAACCGGTTTATGCGGTGATTTTGTTATGAAAAACTGCGTATTTGACGGTATGGGTGACGACGCTCTTAATATTCACGCTACCGCAGGCACTATTACCGAGCTGATTGATGAAAATAATATTCGTTGCGGCTACTGCAAAAAAGGGCCCGACGGTGTGCTTCCCGTAAGATGGTGCGAAAAAGGGGATATTATTAAGGCTTATAACCCCGACACTATGGTTAACACCGCGGTTTTGAAGGCTGTTTCCTTTGAAAAAGGTATACTCGGCTTTGAATTAATAGAAGGCGGCTACGCTTTAGGCGACGTATTGCAGAATATGACCTATGCACCTTCCTGTTTAGTTGAAAG
This sequence comes from Clostridia bacterium, assembly GCA_017474125.1. Lineage (GTDB taxonomy): Bacteria > Bacillota > Clostridia > Oscillospirales > Acutalibacteraceae > SIG607. The sequence goes on along the minus strand of JAFVIF010000031.1, from coordinate 47,318 downwards.
CTGTATTGTAAGAAATACCCGTGCAAGGGGCTTCGTTATTCAAACCAGCAACGTTGAAATTAAAAACTGCTCCTTCTTTGGCATTTCCTCTTGTGCTGTAAAGGTAGCTCCCGACTTTAAGTATTGGTACGAGGTTGGCCCTACTTATAACTTTAATATGCACCATAATGTTATTGAAAAGTGCGCCTTCAGAAACCCCGGCGACCCCGTTATAGGTGTATTTACAAAGCATGCTACGGGAGAAACCGACGTAGAGCATTTGCACAAAAATATTCGTATTGAAGATAATATTATGAAACGTGTATTTACAAAGGGTGTAACCGTTACCGCTTCTGACGGAGTAGTTATTGCGGGTAACCGTATTGAAGACAGAAAAATTAAAGAATCCGACCCCTGTGAAGCCATAAACTGTACCGACGTAATAATACGCGATAACGAAGAAATATAAATTTTTGCCCTTGGCCGAAAGGCTAAGGGCTTTTTTTCTTGAAAAAGGCGGAATAATATAGTATAATACAGTCAAATATTAAAAAAAGGTGTAATTATGGCAAAGCTTACAAATTTGCTCCCTGAAAGGGTGTTTCATTACTTTGAAGAAATATGTTCGATTCCTCACGGCTCGGGCGATACCGCAAAAATAAGTGATTATTGCGTGGAGTTTGCCAAAAGCCGTGGACTTGAATTTATTAAAGAGGATATAGGCAACGTTATTATAAAAAAACCTGCAAGCTTGGGTAAGGAAAATTGCGAGCCCATTGTTTTGCAGGGGCATTTGGATATGGTTTGCGAAAAGGCGGAGGGAGTGGAGTTTGACTTCACCAAGGACTCCTTAAAGGTTGACTGTGAAGGTGATTACGTTTTTGCTCACGGCACAACCTTGGGGGGTGATGACGGCATAGCGGTTGCTATGTGTATGGCTCTTTTAGAGGACGACAGTATTGCCCACCCGCCTATTGAGGTCTTGTTTACCGTTGATGAGGAAACGGGTATGTACGGCGCTCAAGCCCTTGTAGGTGATGATATTAAGGGCAGACGTCTTATAAATATCGACTCCGAGGAGGAGGGCGTTTTCACCGTAAGCTGTGCAGGCGGTGTAAGGGCTGAATTAAGTATAAGCCTTAATACCGAAATAAACAATCTGCCTTGCTATAACGTTACCTTGGACGGGCTTATCGGTGGACATTCCGGTGTTGAAATCCATAAGGGCAGGCTTAATTCCAATAAAGCAATGGCTGCCTTTTTAAGTACACTTAACGATTGCAGACTGATAAGTATTAACGGCGGTATGAAGGACAATGCCATTCCCGTGCTTACACGAGCGGTTGTCGCCACCAACGAGGATATTAGCAGAAAGGCGGCCGACTTTGTTAAACACAACGCGACAGACAGCGACCCTGACCTTAACATTACCGTTTTAAAGGCAGAAAAGTGTGAAGTATGCTTCACTAAAAAAGATAGCGAAAGGGCTGTTGATTTTTTGTGCGGTCTGCCAAACGGCATTATTAAGTGGAGCGACAATATTGATAACCTTGTGGAAACCTCCCTTAATCTTGGAGTTCTTTTAACAGAGAACAATAAAATATCCGCCTCCTTTGCTCTCAGAAGCAGTGTTAACGAGGATAAATTAAAGCTTCTCGATGATTTAAAGGAATACGTGGCAAAATTTGACGGAAAAATGCTTTCGGAAGGGCATTATCCTGCTTGGGAATACCGTAAGGAGTCGCCGCTGAGAGACATTATGTGCAAGGTTTACGAGCAACAATACGGCGCTTTGCCTCAGGTTGTCGCCATTCACGCAGGACTTGAATGCGGTCTTTTAAGCGAAAAGCTTAACGGACTTGATGCTGTGTCCATGGGCCCTAATATGTATGATATTCATACCTGTCGCGAAAGGTTGTCAATATCCTCGGTAGAAAAGCTTTATAGCTATATTTGCAAGCTTTTGGAATGCTTATAAAACATTAACAACTGTAACATTTTTACGTGTTACAGTTGTTTTTTGTTGCAAAATGCTGAACGATATGATAATATTACTGTAGAAAAGGGGGAAAGGCAATGTCGAATAAGATTGACTTTTTGGGCTACGGTACGAAATGGAAGGATATAATAACCGATAAGTATGAAAGCTATTATCCTAATATGACCGATTATCATATGCATAACTATTATGAAATAAGCATTATAAAATCGGGTAACGTAAACGTGCTTTTTACCGATAAAAAGGAAAGCAGTACTACGTCGAAGGTGGTGCTTTTGCGCCCATATACTCCGCATTATATTTACTGTGAGCCCGATATGCTGTACAGTCGAGTTAACGTTAATTTTTCTCAAAGCTTTATAACCGATTACGTTCCCGAATGGCAGAAATTAAGCCATATTTTTGCTACTAACGGTGCCGTTCTTAAAATCAGTAAGGAGCAATGTGAACGTTATGTAGGTATTGCTGAAAAAATTTCCGAAGAAAACGATTTGTTCCGTAAAAGAATATTACTTTTATATCTTATTTCCTTTATATCGGAGAGCGCTGTTGAAAACGGCGATTATTCAAAAATGCCTTCGTATATTTTCGAAGCATTATCCTTTGTCAGTAACCATTACGCCGAGCATATCGTTGCTTCAACTCTTGCCGATAAATTAGGGGTTGGCAGAACAACCTTTATGACTGCCTTTAAAAAGCATACAGGCTCAACTCTCAGCGATTACGTAAATCGTTGCCGTATGAAAAATGCCATACTCTATTTGCAAAAGGGACTTACTCAGCAGGAGGTTGCTGAGCAATGCGGCTTAAACGACGCCTGCAATCTTATAAGGTGTTTTAAAAAGGAATTTAATATGACACCGCGCAAATATGTTTTATCACTAAAGGAAAGAAATGAGGAAGGTTAATAATAAAAATAAACGGCTATTGCTTTTGCAATAGCCGTTATTTATTTTACTTTTCCATTTTAAAGTAGTTAACGCTGTTATAGTAGCAAACGTTTTCAATAACCTTACCTACAAGGCTAAGGTTGTCTGTCATTTCGCCCTTTTCAATAAGAGTACCAAGATAATTACACAGAATTCTGCGGAAGTAGTGGTGTCTTGGATAGGAAAGGAGAGAGCGACTGTCGGTAAGCATACCAACGAAGGTGGCAATATGACCTGTAGCTGTTAAATCCTCAAGATGCTTCTCCATACCAACCTTGTTATCAAGGAACCACCAAGCGGGGCCGTACTGCATTTTGCCGTTAACCTCGTCACTTTGGAAGCAACCGATAAGTGTCATAATTTCGCTGTTCATTTTGGGGTTAAGGTTAAATACAATAGTGGGGGGGAGTGCGTTTTCGCTGTTAAGCTTATCGAAAAGGCGAGACATATTTTTGATGCTGTTAGCATCGCTTATACTGTCAAATCCCGTATCAAGACCTAAAGCGGCCAGCATATTTGCGTTATTGTTACGCATAGCCCCAACGTGAAGCTCGGTTCTTATACCGTGCTTAGCATAAAGCTTCATAAGGAAATAGGTGAGGTAGCCTCTAAAGGTATCGGCCTCTTCTACGGTAAGGGCCTCACCGCTGTATGCCTTTTTATATACGGCATCGGCGTCAGCTCTTTCATATACGGGAAGCACGTATTCAACGGCAATATCGCTGGCGGTAGTGCCAACCTCTTTAAAGGCAATGAGGCGAGCCTCAAGGGCTTTTTCAAGAGCGTCGATATTATCACAGGTGTGGGTAAGTGCTTCCAGCATACCTATATAGGTTTTATAGGGAGCGGCTTCAATATTCATAATTTTATCGGCGCGGAAGGCGGGGATAACGCTGAAGCCGTAATTCTTTTCTTTAATAGCTTTAAAGGTTTCCATATCATCGAATACTTCGTTGGTAGTGAAAATATGGCGAACGTTAGAGTCCTTTATAAGCTTAACAGGAGTAACGTCGTTAGCCTTAATGTAGGCATTACATTCATCCCAAATGGCTTCGGCATTGTCGGCGTTAATTTCCTTTTCGCAACCGAAAAACTCCTTGAGCTCAACCTGTGACCAATGGTAAAGGGGATTGCCGAAGGCGGTGCCGAGTACGGTGCAATAAGCAATAAACTTTTCCTTATTGCTTGCGTTGCCCGTAATAAGGCTTTCGCTTATACCGTAGTTTCTCATAAGACGCCATTTATAATGGTCGCCTGCAAGCCAAATTTCAAAAATATCGTTAAAGGGCTTGTTTTCAAGAATTTGCTTTTCGGGCAGGTGACAATGGTAGTCGAAAATCGGCATATCCTTTGCGTAGCTTTTGTAAAGCTTTTTTGCCGTTTTGTTTGTAAGTAGGAAATCGTCTTTTAAATAACTCATAATTACCTCCTAAAGGGTTACACCATCTTTGAATATCGAGATATCATAATAACCCATTTGCTCACCTTTTGTCAAGTCTCCGTTGCTAACTTTAATACAAAGATCGAATAAAGCGTCACAAACAGACTGTTTATCGTCTCCTTCTAAAACACTTCCTGCGTTAAAGTCAATCCAATGAGTTTTTTTGTCGTAAAGGGGAGTGTTGGTGGAAATTTTGACTGTAGGCACAGCTCCGCAGTAGGGAGTACCTCTGCCTGTAGTAAAAAGGATTATATGAGCGCCGCTGCAGGCAAGGGCAGTGCAGGCAACCTGATCGTTACCGGGTCCGTTAACTATGTACAGACCGTTGCTGTCGGCAGTTTCACCAAAGTTGAGGGCACCGCGCAAGGGAACCATACCTGCCTTTTGAACACAGCCCAAGGATTTTTCCTCTAAGGTGGAAATACCTCCTGCGATGTTACCGGGGGAGGGGTTTTCGCCAATGCTTTCACCGTGATCAATAAAGTATTGACGGAAGGCGTTTATCATTTTGGCACAGCTATCAAAGGTTTGCTTGCTGTCGGCACGCGAAAGAAGTATGGGCTCAGCACCGAAAACCTCGGGGATTTCGCTCATTAAAACCGTACCGCCGTAGCTGTATAGCTTGTCGGCAACCATACCTACAATGGGGTTGGCGGTTATACCGCTGTAGCCGTCACTGCCGCCGCATTTCACTCCGATTTTAAGCTTACTTATGGGAAGCGGAACACGCGTATCCTTCTTGATGACCTCTTTAATTGAGTCAATAAGCTTTTTTGCTTCTGACAGTTCATCGGTACAGTCCTGAAGCTGTAAGAATTTTATACGCTCGATATCAATTTCGCCAAGCATATCCTTCATAAGCTCAATTCGGTTGTTCTCACAGCCGAGGCTAAGTACCAAAACACCGCCAGCGTTGGGATGCTTAATAAGACCGCATAGGAATTTTTGGGTGGTTAATAAATCGCCGCCAAGCTGTGAACAGCCGTAAGGGTGGCTAAAGGCTTTGGCACCGTTTCGCTCGGCAATTAATTTGGCAGTATCGTTAATACAGCCTACGGTTGGTATTACCCAAATATCGTTACGAATGCCAACGTCACCGTTTTTGCGCATAAAACCCATAAAGGTTCCGCTTTTAAAATCAAGCTTTGGCTCGTCAAAGGGGGTATAGCTCCAGCTGTCGGTGCCGCTTAAATTGGACTTTAAATTGGAAGGGCTTACCATATCGCCTTTTGCAATATCCTTACTTGCGTGACCGATGGGAAAGCCGTATTTTATAACGTTTTCGCCCTTTTTAACGTTAAAAAGGGCGTATTTTTGACCGTCAGCCCTTACTTCTACGTTATCTGAGGGATGGATTTGCATTTAAAAGAGCCTCCTCTAAATCGGAAAGGTCTTCACCCCAAAGGGTGGAGTTGCTTAATATTTCCTTTAAGCTGCCGTTTTTGACGGCATCAATTACCTCGGGAGCGTCATTGGGTGTTCCTTTTTTATAAAATTCAATAAGCTTAGAAAAACCGAAAACAAGGTTTTCGGGGTACTTGCCGAAACGTTCCTTATAAACTTTGATTGAAGGCAACACACGAACCTTGAATTTACTAACCGAGTTTAACACAATAGAGGATAAATAATGGTTAATGTAGGGGTTAGCAAAACGAACAAGCACGCTTTCGGCATAGCTTTTAAGCTCGTCTGAGGGAAGGTCGAGTGTTGGAATAATTTCGTCGAAAAGACAACGGGAAAGAAATTCCTTAATCGTTTGGTTGTTCATACAGTCACCAATGGTTTCAAGACCGTTAAGCAAGCCGTAGCAAACGATAGAGGTGTGAGAGCCGTTAAGAATTCTAACCTTTCTGGTGCGGTAGCGCTCGAGAGCATCTTTGGTAACGATAACGTTGAGACCCGCTTTTGAAAAAGGTATTTCCTTTTCAAGGTCATAATCGGTTTCAATAACGAAAAGGTGGAAATATTCCGAGGTGTTAAGCATTTCGTCCTTATAAGGAAGGTCGATTTTTTCATCCTTGGGATAGCCTGTATTAATACGGTCAACAAGTGTGTTGCAGAAGACGTTGTCGTTATTAATAAAGGAAATAAAGTCGTCACTTAAATTCCAAAGCTCGGCGTATTTAAGAACGGCCTCTTTAAGCTTATCACCGTTGCGGTCAATAAGCTCGCAGGGGATAATTATAAAACCGGGAAGCTTTTCTTCAAAACGCTTATGTAAAAATACAGTTAATTTGGCAGGGAAGCTTTTTGGCAGAGTACCGTCGAATTTATCGCTGTCGTCAAAGGTAATACCTGCTTCGGTGGTATTGGAAAAGATAAAACGTAAATCCTTGTTTTTGGCTAAGTCAAGATATCCGCTGAAATCGTCGTAGGGATTAATGCAGGAATCAATAACGTCAATAAGGGTTGTTTCACTTCCCTCGCTACCTCTTATAATATGGGTGTAAAGTCCGTTTTGAGCGTTCAGCTTATCAATAAGACCCGTTTTAATGGGTTGAACTACAACTACGTTGGAATCAAAGGCACCGCAGTCGTTCATCTTTTTAATCATCCAATCAATAAAGCCGCGAAGAAAACCGCCTTCGCCAAACTGAAGCACCTTGACGGGACGTTGTTTTTTTTCATAATCGGTAATGTTAGCCATTGTTTTCAGCTTCTTTCTTAAATTTTAAGTATTTTTCTTTTGCCGTGAAATATGCCTGCTTGGGCTCACGGTAAGCACTGAGCAAGCCTTTATTGTTTAGAGATTTAACCTTCATCATATCTTTATCGGATGCGGTGTCGCAGAATTGCCAAATAAAGGAGCCTATCATATACGGGCAGTCGTGGAAGGTTTGAAGTGCAATTTCGTGGAGCTTGGCTTGGTATTCCTCGGTCCATTTAACATCGCTGAAGGTGTGTGTTCCGTAATTGGCCGCAGCACCGAATTCGCTCATAATAACGGGCTTGTCGCCAAAGCCCAATTCTCTTCTGCGCCTATCAAATTTGTCAGGGAATAGTTTCCAATCCTCTCTCGTGCCGTAGTACCAGCCAAAGTACTGATTGATTGAAATAATATCACAAAATTCAAAGCAATTATCAACATTAGGTTTGCAGGTAGCATAGGTTACAAGACGGTTACCGCCGTTTTCCTTAAGGAAGGTGTAATACAGCTTCGACATAATAAAAGCGTTATCGGTATCGGTTTTAATTTCGTTATGCATACCCCAAAGAATAATGGAGGGATGGTTGTAATAATGCCTTACCATTTCCTTGTGCATTTCGAGTCCGCGCTTTAAAACAAGCGTATCACCAAGTGTGGCTTCTTTAAAGCCGCAGCCCCAAATGGGGATTTCGGAGTAGAAAAGAAAGCCTTTTTCATCAAGCATATCAAGGAATATTCTTGAATTGGGATAATGGGAGCCTCTTATAGCGTTACAGCCCATATCGGCAATTATTTCAAGGTCACGCTCCATAATAGCGGCGGGAACGGTCATACCGAACTCGGGGTGGTCCTCGTGACGGTTAACACCGCGAAGCTCTATGCTTTTGCCGTTAAGTAATAATTTGCAGTCCTTAACCTCTATAGTTCTAAAGCCGATTTTATCAATAATGTCGTCGGTATCGGTAGAGAAAGCTACGGTATAAAGGTAAGGGGAGGCGGTATCCCAAAGCTTTAGGTTAGTAACCTTTATTTTATCGCTTACGATAATATGCCTTGAGCCCTTTCTGAGAGAAAGCGTTTTTGAAAACAGAGTTTCGCCGTCAAGTGTAACCGTGAGGGCGGTTTCCTTCTTTTTGTCGGCACCGTAAAGCTCCACAGTAAAGGAAATTTGTGCCTCTGTTCTGTCTTGATTAAGGGCGTAGTCGATTTTTTGGTAGGTGATGGCAACACCCTGAAGCTTTTCCACCGAAACACTTCTTGTGATACCGCCAAAGTGGTACCAGTCAACGTCCTTTTGGGGGATGGAATGCTCGTCAAAGCTGTTATCAACCTTAACTACTAAGGTGTGATTGCCTTTACTGAGGTCGGGAACTATAAAATCAAACTGACAAAAGCCGCCGTAGTGATAGCCTAAATATTTGCCGTCAAGCCAAACTTTGCATTCGGTCATAACGCCTTCGAACACTATACGGGCGGTGCCGTCAAAATAAAATTCCTTTTGATACCAGCAAACACCCTCGTAGCCGTATAAATCAATTTGAGAATTCCAAGCCGAAGGAACTATAACAGATTTTGCATTTTGCAGTCCGTTTTGAAAGCCAAGCTCTTCACCCTTATTTTCTGCATCTGTTGTAAACAACCATGCGCCGTCAAGGAATGTGACCTGCCTTTTTATATGCTCGTCAAATAATCTTCTCATAAGGGTTACTCCTCGTTTTCTTCATTTTTGAACTGATGATATTTTTCCTTGACCGTAAAATATGCCTCTTTAGGCTCACGGTACTCACTTAAAATACCCTTATTATTAAAGGACCTAAACCTGTTTATATGTATATCGGAACGGATATTTGCAAACTGCCAAATAAAGGAGCCTGCCATATAGGGACAGTCGTGGAATATTTGAAGGCAGGTTTTAATAAGATTTGCCTGATATTCTTCGGTCCAACGAACGTTTTTAAAGGTTTTGTTGCCGTATACGGCACCGCCGCCAAACTCACTCATAATTACGGGTTTGTCGCCAAAGCCTAATTCGATACGGCGACTGTTAAATTTATCGGGGAAGGAATACCAATCGTCAATTTTATTGCTGTACCATCCGTTGTAGGCGTTAATGCAAATAACATCGCAGTATTCAAAGCAGGTATCAACATTATAGCGGCAGGTTGCATAGGTGACTAAGCGGTTATTGGCGTTTTGCTTTAAGAAGCTGTAGTACAGCGCCGACATATTACGCGCTTCTTCGCTTTCGGTAATAATTTCGTTATGCATACCCCAAAAAATAATGGAGGGGTGGTTATAGTAATACTTTACCATTTCCTTGAGCATATTCAGCCCGCGCTCAAGCACGGTTTTGTTGCTGAGAGCTTCGGTATTAAAGCCGCCGCCCCAAATAGGGATTTCAGAGTAGAAAAGGATGCCTCTTTCATCCAGCATATCAAGAAAGATTCTGGAATTGGGATAATGGGAGCCTCTTATTGCGTTACAGCCTAAGTCCTCAATAAGCTCTAAATCGTTTTGCATACATACTGTGGGAACCGACATACCGAGGCTTGGAATTTCCTCGTGGCGGTTAACACCGCGTAATTCGAGCTTTTTGCCGTTAAGCCAAAGAGCGCAATCCTTAACCTCAAAGGTACGCATACCAACCTTATCAATAAGGTCGTCGGTATCGGTAGAGAAAACTACGGTGTAAAGGTAAGGGGAAGAGGTGTCCCAAAGCCTTACGTTTTTAACGGTAATTTTGTCGGTTACAACGGTTTCCTTGGAGTTTTTGCGAAGGGCAACCTTTTTTGAAAAAACTGTTTCGCCGTCAAGTGTAATACTAAGGGTGGTTTCCTTCTTGCTGTCAGCGCCGTAAAGCTCGGCGGTAAAGATAATATCAGCTTCTGTTCTGTCTTCGTTTAAGAAGTAATCGATTTTTCCGTAGGTAACGGCAACTCCCTGAAGCCTTTCCACCGAAACGCTTCGTGTGATTCCGCCGAATCGGAACCAGTCTACCTCTTTTTGAGGAATGGAGCATTCATCGAAGGAGTTGTCAACCCTGAGCACTAATTTATGCAATCCCGCTTTAAGGTCGGGGACAATAAATTCAAACTGACAAAAGCCGCCGTAGTGGTAGCCTAAATATTCGCCGTCGAGCCAAACCTTGCATTCGGTCATAACGCCTTCGAACACTAAACGGGCGGTGCCTTCAAAGAAGAAGTCTCGCTGATACCAGCAAACGCCCTGATAATTGAAAAGAGACAATTTATTGTTCCAAACGGATGGAACGATTATGGTTTCATAGCTTTCAAGTCCGTTATAAAAGCCTTTATTTTCTCCAACCTTTTCCGAGTCAACGGTAAATTTCCAGCCGCCGTCAAGATAGGTTGTTTTTCTTATGATATGCTCGTCAAAAATTCTTTTCATAAACCTTCTCCTATAACTTTCTGCATATTATTATTTACTATTATATTACATACGCTAATCAAAAGCAATTTCATATCGTTCAAAAATGTTTGCATATCGTTCAAATATTACAGTTGTGTCACATATATTGACACAAATTAAGAAATGTTGTATTATTTGAATAGTACAATAAAGGCGGTGATTAAATGTCGTGGAGATTTGATCCCGGCAGTAGCGTTTCGGGACAAATAGCATATTCATTACGTATTAAAATTTTAACGGGGGAATATCCCTCCGGAAGTCAGTTCCCCACGGTGAGAAGTCTTGCGCTTGAATTGGGGGTTAATCCCAATACGGTGCAAAAGGCACTTTCTGTTTTAGAGGGTGAGGGGCTGCTGGAAAGCCGCACCACGGTGGGAAGGTTTGTGACCGAGGACAGCGACGTTTTATCGTCTGCGCTTACTGCCTTTAAAAAATCCTTTTTGGAAAGTGTGTTTAGTAAGGCTGATGAAATCGGTATAACTAAAAATGATTTTGAAAGCTTTTTGAGTAATAAGGAGGGTTAATCTTGAGTGAACCTATTTTAGTGTGTGACAAGCTTTGTAAAAGCTATAAAAAGGGTGTGCCCGTTTTAAATAATTTTGATTTTACCGTTGAGCCGGGCAGAATTATAGGACTTTTAGGCCCTAACGGTTGCGGTAAATCTACACTTTTAAAGCTTATAGCAGGTCTTCTTGTGCCCGATTGCGGTGAAATCACTGTTTGCGGTATTAAAAGAAGCGAGGAAACAAATAAATATATATCCTATTTGCCTGAGCGTCCCTATTTCAGCACCCGTATGAGCGTTGATGAAATGATAAGCTTTTTCAAAGAGTTTTACGCTGATTTTGACGAGCTGATTGCAAGAAAAATGCTGTTTGATTTAGGTATTAACCCTAAGTCGCAGGTTAAAACCCTTTCTAAGGGTACCAAAGAAAAGGTACAGCTTATTTTGGTTATGTCGAGAAGGGCTAAGCTTTATATGCTTGACGAGCCTATCGGCGGTGTCGACCCTGCCGCGCGCGACTATATTTTAAGCACAATTATCGGTAATTATAACGAGGAAGCGTCGGTAATTATTACTACTCACCTTATAGCCGATATTGAACCCGTGCTTAACGATTTTGCCTTTATGTATCAGGGTAAAATTCATATGTCGGGTGATGCCGATGAAACAAGAAATACTTACGGCAAGAGCCTTGACCAGCTTTTCAGGGAGGTGTTCAGATGCTAAAGAAGTGCTTTAAATACGATTTTAAAAGTGTTTTTAAAATTTGGTGGATAGCCGCCGTTACCGTACTCGGCTTGTCGGTCCCCGCAGGCATTGCCTACGAGAGCCTGAGAGAGCATTTTAAAGACCCTGCGAGACGTTTTATATGGGAAAACTCGGCTGTAGGTGCCTTTTGGTTTTCGGTAATGGCAATACTTATTTTAACCTCTGTTTTGGTCGCCGTAAGGTTTTATATTAACTTTTTCAGCGACGAAGGCTATTTAACCTTTACTTTACCTGTAAAAAGGTCGACTCTGCTGTTTTCGAAAATACTCAGCGGCTTCGTTTTTTACGCATTAACCGCCTTGGTGGTTGTTGTCTCTTTAGCTGTAATCGGCTTGTTTGTTCCTGCTGTGGGTGAAAGCTATAGCTGTTTGACCGCCGAGGTGCTTTGTGAATTTATATTGATTTTCAAAGAAGTGCCGTTAAAGGATATCCTTTGGATTATAGCGTATGCCCTTGAGCTTGTATTAATGGCAATACTTTCTCCTCTTGTTTCCACGCTGTTTTTGTACACCCTTATTACCCTTGGCGCTACTATTGCAAAAAGGCATAAGGTTGCCGCTACCATAGGCCTTATGGTAGGCTCCAACTACCTGCTTTCCGCCTTAATAATACCCGTTGTTTTGGCAATAGGGCTGTGGGTTAACGCAACGCTTCATTTATTTAGTGATAAAATGCTCGGTGAATACGACTGGATGTATTTCGTATTGTTTGCGTTTTTATTCGTTATAGCGGTGCTTGCTACCGTTTGCGCTTTTCTTGGCAACGTAATACAGGGCTGCTTAGAGCGCAAGCTTAATTTACCGTAAGGAGGGGAGTGGCTTTATGAAAAAACTGATTAGTGTTTTTGTCGTTTTGGTTTTATTTAGCTTATTTCTGCTTCCTGTAGGTGCTTCTGCCGAAGAAAATCAGTGGACGTTGATTGATGACGGTAAAACTCTCATACACGGCTTTAAGGAATATGAGCCGTACAATAACCCTCCCGATTGGATATACTTCCCCGAAGGTGATATTTACCTTTACGAAATGGACTACAGCGGGGATACCTACGAACACGAGTACGTATCCGTTGTGCCGAGCGATACAGATATTGTTAAGCTTCATTTTAACGAGACTGTATACGTAACCAAAGAGGGCAAGGAAAAGCTTGACAGGTTTAAAAACGGGGAATATTCTTTTTATCTTTTATGCTATGATCACAATATCGTCAAGCCTTTTGAGTATTCTGATTTTTCCTCCTTTATGATAGAGGAGAATTTAACAGAAATTGACGTAACAACTGTGTGGAATAACGATATTTTCGAGGTACGCGCCTTTGATGCAAGCGGTATTTTTGCACATAACTGCGGAGCGGTTTACAGAATAGAGAACGACTACTATTACGTGCATTACGATACCTTGCCCAATTCCTACTTTGATGCTTACGGAGGTTTTTCCTACCGACAGGGAATTGTGCCCGCCTATAAGCTTAATGAAAATGCCGTTAAGTTTGTGGAAAGCGCAAGGTTTTCCTCTTTGGCAAGAATCGAAAACTACGTTTATCCCGAAGAAAAGGCTTTTCTTGGTGAGGATGATAATGCGGCTGCAGCTATAACATTTTGGGCTCTTATTATACTTTTCGGTTTTATAGTACCTGCCGTACCGCTTGTTTTGAGCGTAATATTTGCTAATTCAAAAAGGGTTATTAACAAAAAACGCTGGTATTTCCTTACTGCCGCTTCGGCGCTGTGGATAATATCAACCGTAGGAATTTTGGCATCCTTATATCATCATTAAATCAAAAGCAGGGGAAACCCTGCTTTTTGTTTGACTTTATGGGTGGAGGGTAGTATAATTTTAAAAATAGGTAAAAGGAGGTAACTTATGGCTTGCAGACTTATTTTTATTCGTCACGGACAAAGCCTTGGCAATAAGGAGCATATTTATTTGGGGCATACCGACCTTGATTTATCGGAAATGGGCTACGAACAGGCTTTTCTTGTGGGCGAATTTTTAAAAACAAGAAAAATTGATAAAATTTACAGCAGTGATTTAATGCGCGCTTACAATACCTCCTTGCCGCTTGCAAAATGCTTAGCCCTTATTCCCGAAAAAAGGGAAGGGCTTAGAGAAATTTTTGCGGGAGAATGGGAAAACAAAGCCTACGAGAATTTAATTGAAAGCTATCCTGTTTCCTACGGAATATGGCAAAACGACGTGGGTAATGCTCATCCTGACGGCGGCGAGAGTGTAGCCGAGCTTCAAAAGCGAATAATTAATGAGGTTGTTGCCATTGCTAACGAAAACGACGGTAAAACCGTGGCAATTTTTACCCACGCCACGCCTATAAGAAGCTTTTTTGCCTTTGTCAGGGGCTTAAATACCGGAGAAATTAAAAATATGCCTTGGGCTACTAACGCATCGGTAAGCGAAGCGGAATTTTCACACGGGGAGTTTAGGGAAATTTCCTATAGTGTTGATGCTTTTTTAGGAAAAATTTCCTCGACTTTCCCAAAAGGAGTATAAATTTTCCTAAAATTTTGCAGTTTTTCATTTACTTAATGATGTTTTTGGTGTATTATAGATAGGAATAAATACGGAGGTATTAATATATGAACTATTTAGAAGCAAAGAAACTGTATAAAAGCATAGGTGTTGATACCGATGCTGCTATTGAAAAGCTTAAGAAGGTTGCTGTTTCAATGCATTGCTGGCAGGGAGACGACGTAAACGGCTTTGACAGTAAGGAGGCTCTTTCGGGCGGTATTCAAACAACCGGTAATTACCCCGGTAAGGCTAAAACTCCCGATGAGCTTATGGCTGATATGGACAAGGCTCTTTCTCTTATCCCCGGTAAGCACCGCATTAATCTTCACGCAAGCTATGCCGTTTTCGAGGATGGCGAGTGGGCTGACAGAAATGCTCTTTTACCCAAGCACTTTGCTAAATGGGTTGAATTTGCAAAGGCAAGGGGATTGGGTATTGATTTTAACCCTACCTTCTTTTCTCATGAAAAGGCAGAGGGTATGACTCTTGCTTCTGCCGACGAGAATATAAGAAAATTCTGGGTTGACCATGCAATTTGCTGTATTAGAATTGCCGAGTATTTTGCCGGCGAGCTTAATACCTTCTGCACCCTTAACATTTGGATTCCCGACGGTATGAAGGATATTCCTGCCGACCGTCTTGGCCCGAGAGCTCGCTTAAAGAAGTCTCTTGATGAGATTTTCGCAACTGAGTTTGATAAGGATAAGGTTTTGATTACCCTTGAATCAAAGGTGTTCGGTATCGGTCTTGAATCCTACACCGTAGGCTCGGCTGAATTTTATTTGAGCTACGCCGCCAAGAACGGTATTATGCCGCTTATGGATAACGGACATTATCATCCTACCGAGTACGTGTCCGATAAAATCCCCACTATGCTTTTATTCAACGATAAAATTGCTTTACATATTACACGTCCCGTTCGTTGGGATTCCGACCACGTTGTGTTACTTGACGATGAAACCAAGGAAATGGCTAAGGAAATCGTTAAGAACGATGCTCTTGACAGAGTAGTAATGGCGCTTGACTATTTTGATGCATCCATTAACCGTATTTCGGCTTGGGTAACGGGTATGCGTAACTGGCAGAAGGCTCTGCTCGGCGCATTGCTTACTCCTTGGAAGGAAATGAAGGAGCTTCAAGACAGCGGAAACTTTACCCGTCTTATGGTATTGGGCGAAGAGCTTAAAACCTATCCCTTGGGCGAGGTTTGGAATGAATTCTGTAATCAGTGCGGACAGGTATCGGGTATTGAATGGTTAAGCGAAGTTGAAGAATACGAAAAGAACATTCTTTTGAAAAGAGGATAATAAAATGAAGGTTTTAGATGCTGAATTTGTAAAAGGCTTTATCAGAATGGCTAACGACGGTTGGGAGCAGGGCTGGCACGAAAGAAACGGCGGTAACCTTACCTACCGTATTAAGGCTGAAGAGGTTGAAGCGGTTAAGGAAAACTTTACCTATGATCGCGATTGGACTGCAATAGGTACAAGCGTACCCGACCTTGCAGGAGAGTACTTTATGACTACGGGCAGCGGTAAATATTTCCGCAACGTTATTCTCGATGCCGAGGCTAATACTGGTATTGTTGAAATTGATGAGAAGGGTGAAAACTTCCGTATAGTATGGGGACTTTTAAACGGCGCAAGACCCACCAGCGAGCTCCCCAGTCACCTTATGAATCACGAGGTTAAAAAGCAGGCAAGCGGCGGCAAGCACAGAGTGATTTATCACGCTCACCCCGCAAACACAATTGCTCTTACCTTCGTGCTTCCTCTTGACGACGTTACCTTCACAAGAGAAATATGGGAAATGGCAACCGAATGCCCCGTTGTATTCCCCGACGGCATTGGCGTAGTGCCTTGGATGGTGCCCGGCGGCAGAGAAATTGCGGTGGCTACCAGCGAGCTTATGAAGAAGTACGACGTTGCTATTTGGGCGCATCACGGTATGTTCTGCTCGGGCGAGGATTTTGATTTAACCTTCGGTCTTATGCACACCGTAGAAAAGGCCGCTGAAATACTGGTTAAGGTAAGAAGTATGACTAACGCTAAGCGTCAAACTATTCAGCCCGATGAATTCCGCGCTTTGGCAAAGGATTTCGGACTTACTCTTCCCGAAAAGTTTTTGCAGTAACAGAGGTGGTGCTATGAATTATTTTCTTGCAATTGACCTTGGAGCTTCAAGCGGCAGACATATTCTTGCTCACAATGAGCAGGGAAAGATAGTGCTTGAGGAGATTCATCGTTTTCCCAACGGATTTTATAATAAAAACGGCACGCTATGTTGGGATACCGAAAAGCTTTTCGGAGAAATTATTACGGGTATGAAAAAGTGCAGGGAGCTTGGTAAAATACCGTCTTCCGTTGCTATTGATACCTGGGGCGTTGACTTTGTGCTTCTTGACAATAACGATAAAATCGTTGGTGATTCGGTTTGCTACCGTGATTCCCGTACTAACGGAATGGACGTTGAGCTTTCCAAAATTATAAGCGAGGAAGAGCTGTACGGCAGAACGGGTATTCAAAAGCAGCTTTTCAATACCTCGTATCAGCTTATGAGTATAAAGCTTAACCATCCCGAATGGTTAGAAAAAGCTGAAACCTTCCTTTTTATCCCTGAATATTTAACCTTTTTACTTTCAGGAAAAAAGGCCAGCGAATATACTATTGCATCTACCAGTCAGCTTATTAATGCCGAACAAAAAAATTGGGATTATGAGCTTCTTGATATGATGGGAATTAAAAAAGAAATTTTCTGTCCCATTCACCGCCCCGGTACGGTAGTAGGTGACCTTAAGGGTGAAATTGCCGACGCTTTAGGCTACAGTGCAAAGGTGATTTTAACTGCCGCTCACGATACGGCATCGGCTATTGCGGCATTGCCGACTCAGGATGACGATACCCTATATATAAGCTCGGGTACTTGGTCGCTTTTGGGCACCGAAAGTATGACTCCTATTTGCACTAAAGAAAGTATGGAGACTAACCTTACCAACGAGGGCGGATACGACTACCGCTTCCGCTTCCTTAAGAACATTATGGGCTTGTGGATGATGCAGTCGGTCAGAAGAGAATGGAAGGAAGAAATTGGCTTTGGCGAAATTTCCGCTATGGCAAGGAATACCGACATAGCCTCGGTGGTAGACCCTCAAAGCAACGTGTTTTTTGCTCCCGATTCAATGATTGAAGCTGTAAAGGCAGAATGTAAGCGCACCAATCAGCAGGTGCCCGAAACCTTGGGCGAAATTGCAAAGGTTATCTATAACAGCTTATCTAACTGCTATGCAACTGCAATTAAGCAAATTGAAAGCATTACGGGTATTACCTATCCGTCTATTGCAATTGTCGGCGGCGGCTCGCAGGATGCTTACCTTAACGAGCTTACGGCATATGCATCCGGCAAAAGGGTTAGCGCAGGACCCACCGAAGCAACGGCAATGGGCAACCTTATTATTCAAATGATGGCGCTTGGCGAAATAAGCGACCTAAAGGCTGCAAGAAAAATAGTTGCCGATTCATTTGATATTAAGTATTATTAAAATAAAAAAGAGGTGGATCTCCACCTCTTTTTATTAATTACTGTTAATTGTCTTACTGTTAATCGTCGCCGAGCATTGTGCTTTCGTATTCGTTACGGATAATTTCGTAAATTTTTTCGTAAGACTCGTTTGACAGCATACGAAGCATTTTTATAATACGCTGCTCCTTGTTTGAAATGGCAAAGGGTGTAGCGGTATAGGAAGAACGCTCGTTTGAAGCAATCTGAGGCTTTATAGACTGTCGTTCAACAAAAACGGCAGGGGAAATATCCAAAACCTCGGCAAGCTTAGTTAAAAAATCGGGATTTAAACGAGCTGCTCTTGTTTCGGTGTAGGCATAGGCTGTACGTGTCATACCCATTTTTTCGGCAACCTCGCTTTGAGTAAGGCCTGATTTTTTGCGGTAGTAAACAATTTTCATTCTAAGATTGTCATAAAATTCATTAGTTTCCCTTGGCATAATTAACTCTCCTTTTTTACTTGACTATTTGATATAAAGTTGTTATAATAACAATGTTAGGCATTTGCTGAAGTGGCGTAGTTGGTAGCGCAATTGATTCGTAATCAATAGGTCGTGGGTTCGAATCCCATCTTCAGCACCAAGAAAAGTCGCATTTTTGCGGCTTTTCTTTTATTTTGTAATTATTCTAACATATTTGTCGATATTTGTCAAGTTTATTTTGTAAAAATAAGAATTAATTTAGAATTGGCTGAATTTGTCTACCTTCCAAAGCAGCTTCCAATGCTTCAGGAATTTTATTAAAATCCGCTATCATAGACGTAGGCTTCGAAATTGCGTTATCCTGCGAAAACGGAACGAAGTAAACGTTTTTTAAATTCATTAGCTGTCCTATATTGCGAGCAGAAGCTGAAAGGGCGTCGTTGGTTGCCACCGCTAAAAGCACCGGCTTTTGATTCCTCAGGTGAGCTTTAACTGCCATTGTTACCGAAGTGTCGGTTATTCCGTTTGCCAGCTTTCCTATAGTATTTCCCGTGCAGGGGGCAACTATCAGTACGTCCAGTAGCTTTCTCGGGCCAATTGGCTCGGCGCCCTCGACCGTGTGAATAATATCGTTTCCCGTAATTTCTTTTACTCTTTTTTGCAACGATAAATGCTCGGTAAAGCGCGTATCGGTGTTGTAAACAATCGGTGACATTATAGGGATAATATTCATTCCGGTTGCCGCAAGATTTCTCAGCGCGCTCAAGGAGTCAGATATTGTGCAGAAAGAGCCGCATAAAGCGTAGCCGGCTGTTATTTCTTTCATAAATATCCCCTTATCCTATATTTTTAGAATTTGTTAAGGTAGTGATAACCGCTTCCGCTAAAATTTTGCCTGCCGACGTGGGAGCAACCTTTGCAGGCAGTCCAGGGGCATTAATAAAGGTTACGGGCAATGCTTTTATATAATCGGTGTCAAAGCCTGAGGCGTTAGAAGCGAGCTCAATAAAAACTGCCTTTTCCTTTGCGTTATATAGCGTTTCACTGTTAAATAGCTTATAGGGTATCGTGTTAAAAATAATATCGAAATCCTTAAGCCTTTCGGCAAGCATTCCTACGGGAAGAGCGTTAAAGCCTAAAGCGTTAATTAAGCTTAAATCTCCCGCTTTTCGCACGGCTACGGTTATGTTTTTTGAAAAGGCCTTCAGCCTTGCAAGCAACACCTTTGAAACGCGGCCGAATCCCGTTACCAAAATATTACTGTCGGCAAGTGTTGAGCCGTTGCTTCCTATTGCCAGCGAAATAGCGCCCTCGGCTGTGGGTACGGCGTTTTGATATGCAAAATCATCATTATCGGTTATATCAATAATTCCGTCCTTTTTAAAGCCTGCCGATATTATTAAGCTGTCATTATGAGCTTTAGTTAAAATCTCGTTAACTGTTATATTAAGGTCGCAATTCAGCTTTACTCCGTCAAGTGTCGCAGGAATGGGTAATAAATAGGCGGTAAAGCCTTCCTTTAGCTGCTCGTAATTTGTTAAAAGACTGACGTCGTAATGCTTTTCTTTTAGAATTTCGTAAACAGTAAGGCTTCGTTTATCGGAGCCTAATATTAAAATTTTGTGCATAAAAAATCACCCGTAAGCCGTAGAATGTTTGCTAATACATTCTATTACTTACGGATGCTTTTTGTTACTTATTAAGAAGGCTTAAAAGTGAAGTCTTATCGTTTTTGTCGGGGTGCTCAATTACGAAATCTATTAAGCGTTCAAGGGCTTCGCCTAATTCCTTACCCCTAAAGCCCAGCGCCATTAAATCCTGACCGCAAACGGCCAAGTCCTTAATTTTATAGGCTTCACCGCTTTTCAAAACAGCTTCTAAAACAGAGGTGTCTGAGCCGTTTAATAAAATACTTGTGTAAACAGCCTTTTCGCTGTAAAGCTTAAGTGCCTTTTTACATTCTGTTGCGTTTTTCGGCGGATTATTTATAATTGCGTTTACTTCACAGCAGAAAACGGGTAATGCTTTGTCGGTCTTCAAATTCTCGCAAACCTTAATATGGTCGCTGTTCAGCTCGCAGATTGCCCTGTAAAAGCGTATATCACGGTCAAGGGGAAGAACAGAAATTTTATTTGAAATTTCACCTGCATTTATACCGCAAAAGCTTAAAGCACCCGTTTTTATAAGTGGAGTAAGCCTTTCCGGAAAGGAGGATAACAGTGCTTTAAAAAGCTCGGTGGCTATTCGTTCTCTGCTGATACCGCTAAGGGAAGCAGCCAAGGAAAGGGCAGCCTTTTCGGTGTTTTCATCAAGGCTGAAGCCTAATTTGCAGGCAAAACGGAAAAGTCGCATTATACGAAGCGCATCCTCGGTAAAGCGTTTTGTCGGGTTTCCTACGGCTTTAAGGATTTTATTTTTTAAATCGTCAACACCGCCGAATTCATCAACAATGCCCGTTTTGGGGTTATAGGCAATAGCGTTAACCGTAAAGTCGCGACGGGCAAGATCCTCCCTAAGGCTTTTAACAAAGCAAACTGATTCGGGATGTCGGCTGTCGGAATAGGTGCCGTCGGTACGGTAGGTGGTTACTTCAACGCTTTCACCGTTTATTATTACCGTTACGGTGCCGTGCTTTATTCCCGTTGCTACGGTTTTGTCAAAAAGAGTGAGCACCCTTTCGGGGGGCAGGGAGGTTGTAACGTCAAAATCGTCGGGGGTTGCGCCTAAAAGCATATCTCTTACACAGCCGCCGACTATAAAGGCTTCGCCGCCTGCGTTTTCTATGGTGCTCAGCACCTTTAAAACGTTGTCTTTAATAGGGAAAAGCATAATTCACCTCCAAAATTTAAAAAAAGGGTTTATTTTTTTGTGAAAAGATAATATAATAAACAGGTAAATAATTATTTAACGGTGATACAAATGAAAGAACTGCGCGCAGAAGATAAAATTTTAGAACAGGTTAAAAATATTCATATGATTGGTATTGGCGGCAGCGGTATGTGTCCGCTTGCTCAAATACTTCACGATAAGGGTTATAAGCTAACGGGCTCTGATAATAATGAAAGCGAGCCCTTAAGCCGAGTAAAGGCGTTGGGTATTCCCGTAACTATGGGACACTTTGCCGACAACGTAAAAAACGCACAGCTTGTTGTTTACTCTGCGGCTATATCCAAGGACAACCCCGAATTAAAGGAAGCTGACAGACTCGGAATTCCTACTATGGAGCGTTCACATCTTTTAGGCGCTCTTACACGCTATTACGATAACGTTATAGGCGTGTGCGGCACCCACGGTAAAACCTCGGTTACCTCTATGATAACACAAATTCTTTATTTAAACAAGATGGATCCTACGGCAGTTATCGGCGGCAAGCTTCCTTTACTCGGTTCTAACGGCAGAATAGGTAAAACCGAAACAATGGTTTGCGAGGCTTGTGAGTTTGTTGACACCTTTTTACAAATGTCTCCCGACGTAGCCGTTTTATTAAACGTTGACAACGACCATCTCGATTACTTTAAAACTATGGATAACCTTGTGCTGTCCTTTCATAAATTCGTCTCTATGGCATCCTTAGTGTTTGTTAACGGTGACGATGAGCTGTCGCTTAAGGCAACCGACGGCATTAAGGGTAAGGTTATTACCTTCGGTATGAAGGCATTGAACGATTATTATGCCGAAAATATTACGGCAGGTAAAAAGGGCTTTGCCTTTGACGCAGTAAAAAACGGCAAGGTGCTTTGCAGAATTGAGCTTAACATACCGGGTAAGCATAACGTTTATAACGGCCTTGCCGCCGTTGCCGTTTGCGCGGAAATGGGTGTTTCGGCAGACGGCATTAAATCGGCTCTTGAGCAGTTTACGGGCGCAGGCAGACGCTTTGAATTCCTTGGTGAATACGGTGGCTTTATGCTTGCGGATGATTATGCTCATCACCCCACCGAAATTAAGGCAACCCTTACCGCCGCAAAGGCGCTCAGCTTTACTAAGGTTACGTGTATTTTCCAGCCCTTTACCTTTTCACGTACCGCTTTGTTAAAGGACGAGTTTGTTGAAGCACTTTCCATTGCCGATGAGGTTGTGCTGACCCCCATTATGGGTTCACGCGAGGTTAATACCTATGGCATTGCTTCGGAGCAGATTGCGGAAAAGCTTCCTAACGCAAGGGTAATAGACGGCTTTGATAATATTGCCGATTATATTGTTGAAAACGCAAAGGAAGGCGAGCTTGTGCTTACAATGGGCGGTGGCGACATTTATAAGGCCGCACGAAAAATTATTGATAAATTTTAAAACAAAAAGCACTTCGAAGGAAGTGCTTTTAAGTTTATTTATCGGTTGTTAAAAGGTCTACGAGGCCTGTATAAACAAGGGAAGGGTTATCCAAAAAGCGTTCCTTTATAGCCTGCGCCTGAGTTTCATCGGTAACCATAAGCTTAACGCTCATAAGGTCGACACCGTTTTCAACGGCTGAGCAAATAATATAGGTAAAGCCGTTTTCCTTAACCGTTTCAATCCTTGTGTCCTTAGCGTTTTTGAGACGGGCTATCATTTTAGCGGTGAGGGCAAAGGCCTTTTCCTTAATGGTGAAGGGGAGAATGGTTTTTAAGGTTTCTGCCGCGGCGGCACCCGACTTTGTAACAAAATAGGTATCGTCGGCTTCGTTATAAGTAAGATTGCCTGAATTAAGTAAGGCCTCCAAGGCCTCCATAACTTCAAAATAGTTGGCAATGCCTTCAATATTAAGCAGGTTTGCAAGCTGTTTGCCCGGAACGGGAGAGTTAACTCCGCTTATAACGTAGCATATGAGTACTTTTATTTCTGCGGTGCTGATAAGACTGCCTACACCTGCCGATATTGCGTTGCTTTCCAAAACGTACACGTCCTTTGAGATAGTTATATAATACATTAATTATTATAACCGCTCGTTTGTTCTTTTGCAAGTGATTATCCGTCATAATCTTCAATAATTGCGGAAAGCTGTTCTTCGTCTTCTATTTTTATTCCGTTTCTCAATCGGTTTTGGTCGCTGCTCGGAAGCACGGATATTACAATAGTGTCATATACCTTTACAATTTCATTTCCTTTAAATAGTGTGACTGCGCCGTTATGCTCCTTTAAAAGAAGGGAGTTGTCCTTTTCTCTATTCTGAAAAGCTGCGGCAAGGCTGGCTGTCACAACAGCTGAAGTAATCAGTAAAACGCATAATATTGCCGTAAGTTTTTTGTTCATTAAATTGCTCCTCCCAGGTTTTTAATGGTATTATGTGTAATAATTTACGAATTATTAAAAAATTGTAATACACTTTTCCATAATTTGTGGTATAATGTGTATAGTGGTTATTATGCCATTTACTTACTCAACCCTTAGGAGGGAAAACGATTTATGAGTAATAACCGTAAAAAGAATCAGGAATTCGACCTGAATTCTTATCGCACCAATAGTGGTAAGGGCAAAAAAAGAAAGGTTAAAAAAAGCACTAAGGTTCGTGTTTTGCGCGGTCTTCTTGCATTCTTTCTTGTTTGCGTAATGGTTGTCAGCATTGTTGCAGGCGGTTTTCTTATTTACATTTTCAACTTTGTGGATGATGATTTCGCCGTTGACCTTGATGAATTAAAGCTTAACTGTACTACTACAATTTACGTACAGGAGGGTGAAGAGTGGGTTGAATTCCAACGACTGCACGGCAACGAAAACCGTATTTGGGTTTCCTTTAATGAAATTCCGCAGGATATGAAGGATGCCTTCGTAGCCGTTGAGGATAAGCGCTTTTATAAGCACGGCGGTGTTGACTGGAAGCGTACAATCAGCGCCTTTGCCAACTACTTTTTGCACTTCTATTCCTCTAATCAGGGTGGCTCCACCATTACCCAACAGCTTGTTAAAAACCTTTCGGGTGATAAGGCTCAAACCCCCGACCGTAAAATAAGAGAGATTATGCGTGCCCGCCGCCTTGAAACGCAGTATTCAAAGGATACCATTCTTGAATGCTATATGAACGTTGTTTCAATGGCCAATAACATTTCGGGTATTGAGGTTGCCGCTAACTTCTACTTTAATAAGCAGGTAAGCGAGCTTACCCTTTCGGAATGTGCTTCTCTTGCGGGTATAACCAAAAACCCCGAAAAGTACAGGCCCGATATATACCTTGAAAATAATATTGAGCGCCGCGACACCGTGCTTGCCCTTATGCTTGAGCAGGGCTACATTACCCAAGAGGAGCACGATAAGGCGGTTGCCGAAAAGCTTAACGTAGTTGCCGACCCCTCCAATATCAAGCAGGTTGAAATTAACAGCTACTTTGTTGATGCTCTTATTGACGACGTTATAGGCGATTTGCAAAAGCTTTATAACTGTAGTGAAGAAGACGCTTCGTTGATGTTCTATAACAACGGCTATCAAATTTATTCCACCGTTGATTTAGATATTCAAAAGCGTTGCGAAACCGTTTTTGCCAATAAGGATAAATACGGTTTAAAATCGAACGGTCAGACCCTGCAGGGCGCAATAACCGTTATGGACTATAACGGTCATATTGTGGGTATTGCAGGCGGTATAGGTGAAAAAACCACCAACCGCGGCTTTAACCGCGCAACCATGGCGGTACGTCAGCCCGGTTCTACCATGAAGCCTATTGCCGCTTATGCTCAGGCAATGGAAAAGAATATTATTACCTATTCGTCCGTTGTTAACGACGTGCGCAAAAAGTTCGGCGGCTGGGCTCCCAATAACTGGTACGGCGGAAATAAGGGTTATATTACCGCTCACTTTGCTCTTGAATATTCGGTAAATACCATTCCTACCTATCTTGTAAATGAAATTAAGCCGCAGGTTTCCTACGACTTCCTTAAAAACACCTTAGGCTGTACCTCGCTTACCAAGGCGGATGCTAACCTGTCTCCTCTCGGAATGGGCGGTACAAACGGCGGTCTTACCACCACTCAGTCGGCGGCCGCTTATGCCATTTTCGGCAATTTGGGTGTTTATCACGAGCCTACCACCTATCATTACGTTACCGATATGAGAGGTCAGAAGATTCTTGAATATAATACTAAGGGTGTACAGGCAATAGGTGAGGATACCGCCACGGTTATGAATCATATGCTTCAAACCGTTGTATACGGACCGAGCGGTACCGGTAGAGGTGCAGGCGGATACGTAAGCGGTATGAGAATATACGCTAAAACGGGTACCTCTAACAACACCCGTGACCTTTGGTTTGTAGGCGGCTCGCCCTATTACGTTGCTTCCTGCTGGACGGGCTACGACGATAACTACACCATTAAATCCTCTTCTATAGCACAAAGAATGTGGGGCGCCGTTATGAGCGATATCCACAAGGGTCTTAAAGCTAAAAAGTTCCCCTCAAGTAAATACGTAAGTAAGCGCTATTACTGTGCTGAAACAGGCCTGCTTGCTACCGCCAACTGCGAGGTTAAGGAAATAGGCTACTATAAGAACAGCTATTTGCCAACCTGCTCTCACCACGGCGGCACTCTGCTGGCGCCCCTTTCGGGTGACAGCAAAACTATGTCGGGTAAAAGCGGCATTGTAAAGGGTAAGGTAACGGGACTTATTAAGCTGGAGGATGAAGAGGGAACAGAGTCGGGAGATAATAGCTCCAACGAGAGCGGCGTTCTCCCCGGAGTTGATCCTGATTCAAGCAATAACAGCAGTAATAATTCGTCCACTACTCAATAGAATAAAAAAGAGAAGATAGCTTGTTCGGTTCACATGCTATCTTCTCATTTTTTGTTAAATTAATTCTTAAGGCTTTGGATGGGGGCGGGGATTTGTCCGCCGCGGTTAATAAAAACGGCAGGTGAGCCTTTATTCACCCTCATTACGGGGCCTTCGCCTAAAAGACCTCCGAAGGAAAGGGAATCGCCTTCCTTTTTGCCAATGGCGGGGATAACGCGTACGGCGGTGGTTTTGGTGTTTATCATACCGATAGCGGCTTCATCGGCAATTATAGCCGAAATTACCTCGGGAGTGGTATCACCGGGAATATTAATCATATCAAGTCCAACCGAGCAAACGGCGGTCATTGCCTCTAACTTTTCAATGGTAAGGCTGCCGCATTCTGCCGCGTGAATCATACCTGCATCCTCGGTAACGGGAATAAAAGCACCCGATAATCCGCCAACCTTAGAGGAAGCCATAACGCCGCCTTTTTTAACGGCATCGTTAAGCATGGCAAGGGCGGCGGTTGTTCCTGCACAGCCACAGCATTCAAGGCCGATTTCCTCTAAAATATAAGCAACCGAATCGCCAACGGCAGGGGTGGGAGCAAGGGATAGGTCAACTATACCGAAGGGTACGTTAAGCCTTGAGGAGGCCTCCTTGGCTACAAGCTGTCCCATACGGGTAATTTTAAAGGCGGTGCGTTTAATAAGCTCGGCCACGCCTGTAATGTCAAGTCCCTTTGATTTGGCAAGGGCGGCGCGTACAACACCCGGACCCGATACGCCCACGTTGATTACACAGTCGGCTTCACCAACACCGTGGAAGGCGCCTGCCATAAAGGGGTTATCCTCGGGAGCGTTGCAGAAAACCACCAATTTTGCCGCGCCTATGCAGTTTCTGTCCTTTGTAAGCTCGGCTGATTCTTTAACAACCTGTCCCATCATTTTAACTGCATCCATATTAATACCTGCCTTGGTTGAGCCGATATTAACCGACGAGCAAATATGGTCGGTGACCGCTAAGGCTTCGGGGATGCTTTCAATAAGTATTTTATCGGCTTCGGTAAAGCCCTTTTGAACAAGGGCGGAATAGCCGCCGATAAAGTTTACGCCAACCTTTTGCGCCGCTTTTTCAAGGGTCAGCGCAAATTTTACGGGTTCTTTTTTCTCGCAGGCACCCAAAAGCAAAGCAATAGGTGTAACCGAAATACGCTTATTAATAATGGGAATACCGTATTTCTTTTCAATATCCTCGCATTCGCTTACAAGCCTTTCGGCCTTGGTTGTTATTTTGTCGTAAACCTTTTGACATGCTTTATCAATATCGCTGTCGATACAGTCAAGCAAGGAAATACCCATTGTAACGGTACGAATGTCAAGGTTTTCCTCCTGTATCATAGTTATGGTTTCAAGTATATCTTTAGTTTCTATCATTTTTATTCACCTTAAATTTTATGCATAGAATTAAAAATATCCTCGTGCATAGCGTGTATGGACAAGCCCTTTTCCTGTCCGTATACACTCATAATATCGGCAAATTCGCTGAAATTAACGTTCATAGCCGAAATGTCGCAAATCATAATCATACAGAACATATCCTGCAATACCGACTGAGAAACGTCGATAATATTAATGCCGTATTCGGCGCATTTGTTGGAAACGCCTGCAAGTATACCTACACAGTCCTTTCCAATTACGGAAATAACGATTTTCATAAACAAAACCTCACTTTTATATTTGGTTAATATTTTAACATAAGCGAGCTTAAAAGTAAATAGTACTTTAAAAATTAATATGTATGTGTTAATATATATTTGGTGATTGTATGACTACTGTTAAAGCTTATGCAAAGGTTAATTTAAGCCTTTTTATTACGGGAATAAGGAACAACGGCTATCATCTTCTTGATACCGTTATGCACAGTATATCCCTTTACGATACCGTAACCGTTGATAAAGGGCTAAATGAAAATATTACCGTTACCTGCAGTAATGCTCAAATAAGCGGTGAAAACAATATTTGTCATAAGGCGGCGGTATTGTTTTTTAATGAAACGAAAATTAAGGGCGGCGCAAAAATTAATATTGTAAAAAGTATTCCTCTTGCGGCAGGCCTTGGAGGCGGAAGTGCCGATGCGGCGGCCGTGCTTAAGGGACTTAACAGGGAATTTGGTTGTCCTTTAAATGAGGAGGCTCTTTTAAAGCTTGCCTTAAGGCTTGGTGCCGACGTACCCTTTTGCGTTAAGGGTGGCTCGGCAAGGGTTATGGGCATTGGGGAGGAGCTTATTCCTTTCCTTAATAAGCTTCCTCTTTATATGGTGCTTATTAAGGAGGACGAAAAACCCTCCACCGCCGTTATGTATAAAGAGCTTGATGAAAAAATGCAGGGCATTTATGCCGAATCAACGGTGCCAAGGCTTTGCTCTGCCTTGGAAAACGGTGATTACGATACCTTTATAAACTGCCTTTATAATGATTTTTCGGCTCTTTGGGATTTTAACAGCATAAGAAAAGCTTTATTGTTAAACGGTGCCGACGGTGCTTGCCTTTCGGGAAGCGGCCCTATGGTTATGGGCTTTTTCCGTAATAAAGCCGCCGCACTTAAGGCATATGAAACGTTAAAGGATAACTACCGTAGTATTTATTTTGCCGAAAGCGTAGTTAATGAATAATTTTTAAAAACTATGTCAATCTTCCTTGTAGGAGGACTGAATATGAAGGTTTTTAATATTTCACTTTGCTTTGGACTTATAATCTCAATAGTTTTAGGGCTTGCCCGTTTTGACGCCCTTTGTCAGGATTTGCGTGATAATTTACTGCGAGTACACATTGTTGCCGCTTCCGACAGCAAGGACGACCAAGAGCTTAAGCTGAAGGTCAGAGACGAGCTCCTTTTGGCACAGGGTTCGCTTTTTGAAAACTGCAGCAACATTAATGAAGCCTTGACAGTTGCTAATAATAACCTAAGCAATATTAAAGGTATTGCAGAAAAGGTAGTAAGGGAAAATGGCTTTGATTACAACGTAAGCGTAAAAATTGAGGAGGCTTATTTCGGTAACCGTGAGTACGAAAGCTTTACCTTGCCTGCAGGCGAATATATGGCGGTTAACGTTATAATAGGTGAGGGCAAAGGTAAAAATTGGTGGTGCGTTATGTTTCCCGCGGTGTGCCTCGGCGCTTCAAGCTGTATCAGTGACGCTGCGGATGAAAACAGTGCTATGGTGGCTGAAAACAGTGAAAGGTATCAAATTCGCTTTAAAACGGTAGAAATATATGAGGATTTAAAAAAATTCTTTACAAAAAGAAAAAAATAGAAAACTTTTACTTGCATTTTTAAATAAAGTGTGATAACATACTGTTGTTATCGAAAAAAACGAAAGAGGTGACACTGTAATGAAAGAGGGTATACATCCACAGTACGAAAAGGTCGTAGTTAAGTGTGCGTGTGGTGCGGAGTTTGAAACTCGTTCAACCAAGAAGGATATTCATCTTGATATCTGCTCTAAATGTCATCCGTTCTTTACCGGAAAACAGAAGCTGGTTGACACCGGCGGTCGCGTTGACAAGTTCAGAAAGCGTTACGGCTTATAAGTACAATTCCGCAACCAGTAATTGGTTGCGGTTTTATTTTTCGGAGGCCTTTATGGAGGGATATCTTACCGTACTTAGCTCTTCGGCAGGGGAATACGAGGAAAAGCGCTCGCGCTTTATTGCAAATTTATTTCCCGTAGCCTGCGAAGAAGAAGCAATGTCCTTGGTTAAAGAATTAAAAAGTAAATATTGGGATGCCCGTCATAACGTTTACGCCTACGTGCTCAGCACGGGAGAATGTCGCTTTTCCGACGACGGTGAGCCTCACGGTACGGCAGGCAAGCCTATACTCGACGTTATTAACGGCAAAAAGCTTAAGAACGTCTGTATTGTTGTAACCCGTTATTTCGGCGGTGTGCTCTTGGGTACGGGCGGTCTTGTTCGCGCCTACAGCGAAGCTGCAAAGCAGGCCGTTATTAACGCAACAATAGCCGAAATGGGTATTTTGGGACTTTTTTCGGTTACCTGCGATTACGTGCAGTACAACCGTTTACTGCCTCTTCTTCAAGGTATCGGCGCCACCGTTACCGATACCGTTTTCGAAGCAGAGGTTAAGGTTAGCTTTAGCCTTGACAAAACGAAAAAGGATGAGCTCGGTGATAAGCTGACCGACGCTTTTTTCGGAAAGCTTTCGGCAAAGGCCGAGGGCGAAACAATTTCTCCCGTTAAAATAATAAATAATTTATAAAAAATAAAGGTTTTTTGAATTTTTTTGCGTATATAATAATCAGAGAGCCGTTTAAGCTTACGTAAAGGAGTTGGTAGAGTGAATATAAGAGAACGTATTGAAGCCAATGAACGCTTGTATTTAGATGCTCGTGCCTGCTTCAGCGATTCGACCAAGGGAAGAAAGGTTTTTGAAGAGGAATCGGATATGCGTACCGCTTTTCAGCGTGACCGAGACAGAATTATTCATTCTAAGGCCTTCCGACGCTTAAAGCATAAAACGCAGGTTTTCTTATCCCCCGAATCCGACCACTACAGAACACGTCTTACTCATACCCTTGAGGTTTCGCAAATTGCCCGTACCATAGCAAGAGCAATGGGACTTAACGAGGACTTGACCGAGGCTATCGCTTTAGGACACGACCTTGGGCATACTCCCTTTGGACATGCTGGGGAAAGGGCGCTTTGCAGTCTCGCTCCCTTTAACTTTACCCATTATGAGCAAAGTGTAAGGGTTTGCGAAAAGCTTGAAAAGCAGGGGAAGGGGCTCAACCTTACCGAAGAGGTGCTTAACGGAATTATTTGTCACACGCGTGGCGTTGAGGCCGACACCCTTGAAGGCAGGGTGGTGCGCATTTCCGACAGAATTGCGTATATTAATCACGATATTGACGATGCGGTGCGGGGCAACATTATAAGTGTTGACTCTATTCCTGCCGATATACGCGCCGCTCTTGGACAGACAAAAAGTCAGCGAATAAATTCTCTTGTTAAATCGGTGGTTGAAAACAGCACCGATACGATAAGTATGGACAGCGAAACGTCGGTATATTTTAACGCTTTGCACGAATTTCTTTTTGAGTCGGTTTACCGTAACCCGAAGGCTAAATCGGAGGAGACAAAGGTAGATGGCTTTGTAAAGGGACTGTACGACTATTACTGTGAGCATTCCTCACTTTTGCCCAATGAATACAGAATCATAAGTGAGCTTGAAGGAACAGAGCGTGCCGTTGTTGACTATATCGCAGGTATGACCGACCATTTTGCTGTGGTTACCTATACTAATATTTACGTTCCCGGCTCTTGGGAGCATTAAGCTTTTAAAAATAAAATGAAAGGTGGGAGAATATGGCTATTCCTCAAGAAGTAATTGCCGAAATTAAATACAGAAATGATATTGAATCGGTTATTTCACAGTACGTTGTTTTAAAGCGCAGAGGAAAAAATCTTATAGGGCTTTGTCCGTTCCATAACGAAAAAACTCCCTCCTTTACAATATATCCCGAAAACGGCTCCTTTTATTGCTTCGGCTGTAAGGTTGGCGGTGACGTTTTAACCTTTACGGGACTTATTGAGCATCTTGATTACGTTGAATCTATTAAGTATTTGGCCGATAAATGCGGTGTGGTCATTCCCGAGGACTCAGGTAATGATAATTCCCTTCAAAGGCTAAAGCAAACCATACTTGAAATTAACCGCGAATCGGCAAGGTTTTTCCATAAGGTGCTTATGAGTGACAGCGGCAAATGGGCCAGAGATTATTTGCTCGGTCGAGGACTAAGCCTTGCTACCATTAGAAAATTCGGTCTTGGCTGTGCTCCCGATAATTGGGATTCTCTTTTAAAGCATTTAACGGGGCTTGGTTATTCTATAGGGGATATGCTTCAGGCAAACGTTATTTCGAAAAGCTCGAAGGGAAGCTACTTTGACCGCTTCAGAAACAGGGTAATGTTTCCGATAATTAACCTTCGCGGCAACGTTATAGCCTTTAGCGGACGAGCCCGACCCGGGGATGAAAAGGCGGGCGGTAAGTACGTTAACACCTCTGATACTCCCGTTTATAAAAAAAGCGAAAACCTTTACGGTTTTAATTTTGCGAAAAATACTTGTGCTGACAGAGTTATATTGGTCGAAGGTAATATGGACGTTATTTCGCTCCATCAGGCCGGCTTTACAAATACTGTTGCCGCTCTCGGTACGTCCTTCACCATTGAGCAGGCAAAGCTACTTAGCCGATACACTAACGAAATAGTTATTACTCTTGACTCCGATACGGCAGGACAGAACGCCGTAAAAAAAGCACTTAGTATTTTAAAGGATTCGGGTATGCCCATACGGGTGCTTGTGCTTCCCGACGGAAAGGACCCCGACGAGTTTATTAAGAAAAACTCTGCCGATAAATTTCGCGCCCTTATTGAAGGAGCAGAAAGTGATATTGAATATAAGCTGAGAACGGCGTCACAGGGCTTAGATCTCAGCAGTGACGACGGTAAGCTCAAATATTTAAAGGCGGCTGCCGCAATACTTGCCGATACGGGTGATGACCTTACTATCGATTTGTATGCAGGAAAGCTTGCCGAAAGGTATAATTTAAGTAAAAATGCCGTGGATAGCGCAATTAAGCGAATACGGGAGGAAAATGCCAAAAAGCGCAGGCAGGCCGAAATAAAAGAGGTTGAGGCCCCACGCTTTGATAAGACTGAAATTAACCCCGAAAAGCGCTTTAACAAGCGAGCCGCAGTTGCCGAGGAAACCATAATTTCGGTGCTTATGGCTCATCCCGACTTTTTTACAAAGGTAGAAGAGGTTCTACCGCCCGAAAGGTTTATCACCGCCCTTAACCGACGTATATATGGGGATATTTACGCCGCGCTTAAGGAGGGAGATAATATAGAAATCTCACTGTTCGGAGCAAAATATACACCTGCCGAGTTAGGCTATATCGTCTCGCTCCAAAGCGGAGTTAAGGCTGAGCGTAATCCGGGCACCTTGCTTAGCGACAGTATAGAGGTTTTAAAACAGGAATCAATGAAAAATTCATCTGATGGGGAGGACGAAGCAGACTGGATTGACAGAATGCAACAGATTCTTAAACAAAAAAAGGGAGATAATGATGATGGAAAATAGTAAGAAGTCTAAAAAGGCTAAAGCAAACGAAGTGATTGAGGAAACTGCTGAGGAAACCAAAGAGTTTGATTCCTATGAGGCAGAAAAAAGCGACAAGATTGCTTCTATTGATGAAATTGAAAATGCGCCCGATGATTTAGAGGGCCTTTTTGACGAGCCCGAGCTTTTAGAGCTTGATTATGACGAGGAGCCCAGCGACGATGATTTAAAGCTTGAGGAAATGGATTTAGATCAGTTGGACGACCCCAGCAATCTTGATAATATGTCCCTTGATGACCCCGTTAAGGTATATCTTCGTGAAATAGGCAGAGTTCCTCTGCTTACCGGTGACGAGGAAATTGAGCTTGCCGTTAAAATTGCCGAGGGCGACGAAAAGGCTAAAAGACGACTTGCCGAGGCAAACCTTCGTCTCGTTGTAAGTATTGCCAAAAAATACGTTGGCAGAGGTATGTATTTTCTTGATCTTATTCAGGAGGGTAACGTTGGTCTTATTAAGGCTGTTGATAAGTTTGACTACACCAAAGGCTTTAAGTTTTCTACCTATGCCACCTGGTGGATTCGTCAGGCTATTACCCGTGCTATTGCCGATCAGGCCAGAACTATTCGTATTCCCGTTCATATGGTTGAAACCATTAACCGCTTAAAGAGAGTACAAAGTCAGCTTTTACACGAAAACGGCTATGAGCCCAGTGAGGAAATGATTGCTCAAAAGCTTGAAATGCCGGTTGAAAGAGTAAGAGAGATTATGCGTGTTGCTCAGGAGCCTGTTTCTATGGAAACTCCTATTGGTCCCGAGGAGGATTCCCGTCTTATGGACTTTATTCGAGACGAGGATGCCCTTGCTCCCGATGAGGCGGCTCTTAAAACCATTACCAACGAGGATATCGACGGAGTTTTAAAAACCCTTACCGAAAGAGAAGAAGCTGTTATCAGACTTCGCTTCGGACTTCACGACGGCAGATGTCATACGCTTGAAGAGGTTGGCAGTGAGTTTAACGTAACCAGAGAGCGTATCCGTCAGATTGAAGCAAAGGCTTTACGTAAGCTCCGTCATCCTGTTCGCAGTAACCGTTTTAGAGATAAATAGGAGATAACCATGACCTACCAGTATACACCAAAGGGCGTTTGTTCCCGTCTTATCGAATTTTCGGTTGAGGATGGGATTATTAAGGACGTAAGGTTTTCGGGCGGCTGTAACGGAAATTTAAAGGGTATTTCAGCATTGGTGAGCGGTATGGAGGTAGACGAGGTTATTAACCGTTTACAGTCTATCCGTTGCGGCTTCAAGGATACCTCTTGTCCCGCACAGCTTGCAAAAGCGCTGATTGAATTTAAAAAGAAAAACGAGGAATAAACGTGTATTTTGACGCTGATATTAAAATAGCGGGGGATAAGCCCTCGGTTGACGTTAAGCGTAATAAGCTATTAGCAGGTAAAAATGCCTTAAATGAGGGCGAACACAATAACGCTAAGTATTTGGGCAGAGCCGTAGCACAGATTTTTTCAAAGGATGCCACCAACTTTAAATATGATGATGACGGCAACTATGAAATGATTATTCAAAGAAGGCTGTTGCTTTCCTTTACGACAACGGTAGGCTTTGAAAGGTACTGTGCTGACGATACCGATGCAGGCATTGCCCAAAAGGCTTTTATTGATTACTTAAAGGAAAATAATCCTGAAATACTTAAAACTTCAACCGATACGGGCGCTTTTTCCTTTTATTATTTGGCATACAGACGTGGCATAGAGGTTGACCGTCGAATCGGTCAGACCTTTGCTATGCTGTGCTCTCACGACGGTGATAACGTATATCAAGAGCTTGGCGAAGCGCTTTACTGTTGGTTTTCCTCGGTTGTAAAGGAGCAGGCGGAAAAATTCTGCCTTTCTTAACAATGGCATAAGTTATTAAATTTCCCTCCCTCACATAAAATGTGTGGGAGGGGTTTTTATGCCTATAATATATTTAAGCCCGTCAACTCAGGAGTTTAATCCGTACGTAGACGGAAGCGGCAGCGAGGAATATTATATGAACCTTATTGCCGATGCTATGATACCGTATCTTGAGGCTTCTAATATTGAGTACGTCAGAAATACACCCGAAATGACGGCGGCAAGCAGTATAAGGGCTTCTAATTCCGGTAATTATGATTTGCACTTGGCCTTACATTCCAATGCGGCCGGGCCGGGGAACGAAGGAAAAATACGCGGAACAGAGGTTTATTATTATCCGACAAGCACTAAGGGGCAAAGGGCGGCAGAAATAATAGCTAATAATTTGAAGCTTATTTATCCGATTCCTGAAAGGGTAAGGGCTGTGCCTACCACGAGTATAGGCGAGGTGGCAAGAACAAGGGCACCGTCGGTGCTTATAGAATACGCTTATCACGATAACGCCGAGGATGCATTTTGGATACGGAATAATATAGAGGAAATAGCGCAAAATACGGTGCTGAGCCTTGCAGATTATTTTGATATTCCCTTTAATTATCCCGTTAATAATATGATGGGCACCATAGCAACGCCGATGGGAGGTAATTTAAATATCAGAGAAGCGGCAAATATAAATTCTCGGATTATTGGCACCGTTCCGTCCGGTGAAAGCGTTACCATACTTGCAACGCTACCCGATTGGTATCTCATAAGGTATAAAAATCTCGTAGGGTATTCCTATGCGCCGTATATAAAAAGCTAAAAAACAGGCAAAGCGTTATGCTTTGCCTGTTTCTGTTACTGTTAAGGTGGTGCCGTCAACCTTGAATTTTATTTCGTAGCCGCCAAAGCTCATACCGTAGATTCTTTCATTATCGTTTTGGTAGGAGGGACGCGGGTCGCCTTCAAGTATGGTAATTAACGATTCTTGCTTATCCTTCGGTATTGCGCTTAGTAATTCATTTGGGAAAATTACCTTTAATCGGTAGTCCTTTTTTTCTTCTGCAAAGCCGCCGATGGCTTCGGTGCGGCAATCACTGTATGGAATATAAGGCTTTATATCGTAAATAGGGGTGCCGTTTAAAAGGTCGGCTCCCAGAACGTAAAGCACGGGGCCTTCCTGACAAATTTCAGCCTTTTGAAGCTTTACTAATGACAGCCCTATAGGGTTTGGACGGAAAGGGGAGCGAGTTGCAAAAACACCGACGCGCTTATTACCGCCAAGGCGCGGCGGTCGGACGGTTGGGGAAAAGCTCTCGCGCTCGCTTTTGCTAAAGTTCCAAATAAGCCATAAATGAGAAAAATCTTCTATCCCCTTAATACAGGAGGGGTCGCGGTATTCCTTCTCAAAAACGATTTTTGAAACGAGCTTGTCTGCAATACCGCTTTGACGCGGTATGCCGAATTTATCGGTAAAATCGTTGTAAATTCTTGCAATAATTTTCATTTTATTCCTCGATGAATTTTTTGATTTGTTTATTTAGCATAGCTACGGGCAGACCGACGATGTTAAAATAATCGCCGTTGATTTTTTCAACGAAAAGGCTTCCTTTTCCCTGAATACCGTAAGCGCCCGCCTTATCTAACGGCTCCTTGCTTTCAACGTATAAGCGAATTTCCCTTTCACTCATATTGTAAAAGGTAACATGAGAAGTACAGGAAAAGCTAAGGGTTTTCTTGCCCTTAACAAGGCAACAGCCTGTAATTACCTTATGGGTTCTGCCGCACAAAAGGGAAAGCATATTAAAGGCATCCTCCTCATTTTGGGGCTTGCCTAACATAACCGAATCTATAAACACGGCGGTATCACAGCCTATAACAAGGTAATTTTCATAGCTTTTTGCAACGTGAAGTGCCTTTTGACAAGCTAAAAATTCGGGCGCGGCTTCGCTTTCAATACCATTTGGTACGTTTTCTTCAATATCGGCAGAAACGCACACTGCGTTTTCGTCTATAAGCTTAATTAACTCACGTCTTCTCGGGGAAGCAGATGCAAGAATGATTTTCATATAAAAACCTCCGTTAAATGAAAACTTCTTTTAAAAATATATCATAATATTTTTATCTTTTCAAGGGAATAGTAAAAAGGGAGGTATTATAATGAAAATTCTTTTTTACGATACAAAGCAATACGACAAGGATTCCTTTAAGGAGAATTTAAAAGGTAAATATAAGGATATTATTATAGACTTTTTGGAAGGTGATATAAGTCCGCGTACGGCAGGGCTTGCGGCGGGGTATGATGCCGTTTGTGTTTTCGTTGCTTCTATTGTTGACGAAACGGTGATAAAAATACTTTCAAAGGTTGGAGTCAGACTTGTTTTACTGCGTTGTGCAGGATATAACAACGTAGATATTAATGCGGCTAAAAAATATAATTTAACGGTGTTAAGGGTGCCTGCTTATTCACCCGAGGCAGTTGCAGAGCACGCTATAGCATTAGCGTTAGCGGTAAACAGAAAAATACACAAGGCGTATATAAAGGTTAGGGAGAATAACTTTAGTCTGGTGGGGCTTACGGGACGTAACTTTAACGGAAAAACAGCGGGAATAATAGGCACGGGAAAAATAGGCACGGCAATGTGTAAAATTTGCAACGGACTCGGTATGAAGGTGCTTGCAAACGATTCAAAGGTTAATGAAAATTTGCCTTTTGCACAGTACTGCTCCTTAAACGAGCTGCTGAGCAACAGCGACCTTATTTCACTTCACTGTCCCCTAACCGATAAAACGAGATATTTAATTAACCGTGACAGCATAAGCAAAATGAAGGATGGAGTTATATTGATTAACACTTCACGCGGTGGGCTTATTAATACCAACGATTTAATAGAGGGTATAAGGGACAGAAAGTTTTTCGGAGTAGGCCTTGACGTTTACGAGGAGGAAAACAATAACGTTTTCGAAAACCGCGAGGATGATATTCTTGAAACGAGTATTACGGCGCGATTACTTTCATTTCCTAACGTTATAGTTACCTCGCATCAAGGCTTTTTAACAAGAGAAGCGCTAAAGGGAATAGCTATAACTACCCTTGAAAACGCTTTGAAATTCGGCGGCGATATAATTATTGAGGATAATAGGGTAATATAAAAAGAGCCGACAGGCTCTTTTTATTCGTCAAGGTAATGAGAATTTTTGTCGTAAGGTATGGAAACGAAAACGCCCACAACCATTAATAAGCACCATACGATAATAAGCTTTTCCCAACCGATAACGCTTACCGCGTTAGCGAAAACGGTTGAGGAAACCGATGCGGCCATATAGCTTACAAAGTCGAGATATCCTGTTGCGCTGGATACAAGCCCCGTACTGCGAAGTCCCGGACAGTAGCGGCTCCAAAGCATTGTGGAGGCGCAGTTTGCCGAAAAAATTGCAAGGTTAATTAAAACAATGTTTAATAACGGAAGCTTTATAAAAACACAGCTTATAAAGAATACTGCAGAAAGGCCAAAGGATAATAAAAGGGTTAAATCGATATTTCGGTTAAGCTTTTCGTAAACTATAATCGCTAAAAATGCATTTAAGGACATAATAAGGGAGGTTATGGAAAAAATTACCGCAGATTCTTCACTGCTGTAGCTTAAATACTGCGTATAGTAGGTAGGAAGCCAAAAAACTACTGTGGTGCGGATAACTCCCGTTAAAATTGATACAAAGGTGAACTTTAAAATTTTACGCTTAAACAGTTCCTTTATACCGCTGTCCGATTTGCTTTTTCTTCTTTTAAGGGTATAGGTTATAACGCCTTTTTTCTCGAGAACCGAAAAAATTATAAAGCTTAATATACCCATTATAATTACGGAGATACCGCCTAAAAGGAAAACGATGGCCCAGGAGCAAACGATAGCAAAAAAGCCTGCTATGGGAGCGCCTATAAAGGAGGAAAAGTTATACGCTACACTACAGCGCGAAGCGTATAGAGGCTCGGTGTTTTCTGCTACAAGCTTGGTAAGCGGCCCGTAAATCATTGAAAGGAAAAAGCCGCAAAGGGCATAGGAAATATAAATAATAGAGAAGGGGGCGGACTTAAAGCAAAAAGCAATATTGGTTATACCTGCCAAAATCAGTCCAAAGCTTATCATATATTTAGATTTAATTTTGTCTCCCAAAATACCGTTAATAAGCTGACCTATTGCATAGGTGATAAAGAAAACGGAGGATAAATTACCTATTTGAGCTTCGGTATACAGTCCGTCCTCTATCATTTTTGGGGATACCACCGAAAGTATATTACGTACGAAATAAACGAACATATAGCCGACGGTACAGGTGCCGCCGATAATTAAAGCATTTTTTACTGCGGGTTTCATAATATTACCTCTAATCGTTTTTGACGCTGTGGGAAGAAAGTATTTTTTGTATTTTGTAGTAATGAATACTGCCTGATTCACCAATAACGCTTCTGATATAAGAGCAAATGGTG
The DNA here is from genome assembly GCA_017474125.1 of Clostridia bacterium. Taxonomy (GTDB): domain Bacteria; phylum Bacillota; class Clostridia; order Oscillospirales; family Acutalibacteraceae; genus SIG607. The sequence continues at coordinate 7,915 of JAFVIF010000031.1, read as the reverse complement.
TCGCATAACAGCATTTGTGACATTCGCACCTCGTTATAACGCTCGCTGATTGACCAACCGCTTCCTGCCGAAAGAAGGATAGAATCGCATATGGAGGCGAGGGGTGAAAATTTGTTGGAGGTAATGCCAAGAGCCTTTGCACCGTTTTCGCGAGCCAAATTAACGGCGTCAATAATTTCTTTGGTTTCACCCGAAGAGGAAAGGGCGATAAGCAGACAGTTTTCCTTTAAAAGAGAGGCCGAAACCGCTCCCATTAAGGTATCCTCCTGATAGTAGGCGGGAATACCCAGCTGAATAAGCTGATAGCATAAATCTCTGGCCACGATACCCGATTGATAAACGCCGTAAACAGCAACCCTTTCGGCTTTTATAATGTCATCGCAGGCCTTTTTAATGACCCTTTCATCGTTAATTTCGTATGAATTATTAAAGGCGTCAACGGTATCGTTTATTCTGTTCCGAAGGGCGGCCTTTAGGCTTGAGGACTTATCAATAGTAGAAAAAGGCTCATGGGTTAAGCGAGAAATATCGCCTGCAACCTTTATTTTTAAGTCGGAAAAACCGCCGTTGCAAAACTTTTTGGAAAAGTTATTTATACTGCCCTGAGAAACGTCACATTCCTTTGAAAGCTCGGTAATGGAAAGGCCTGTAAAACGGTTGGGGTCGGATAAAATGCAATCGGCAATTTTCTTTTCGGTTTTAGTCAGAAAATTATATCCGTTTTGTATTTCGGAAAAAATGTTGGAAGTCAAGCGGGTGCCTCCTTTTTGAGAAAATCTCAATTTAAAATTAACACTCGCTGATTATATCACAATGTTAGTGTGTTGTCAATTATTTTATCTTGTAATTTTATATAATTAATAGTATAATACTTTATGAGTGTGAAAATGTGTATCGGAGGTGAAAGGAATGATTCTTATAATTGCCGAAAAGCCAAGTCTTGCCCGCAATATTGTGGCAGGTATAGGCACTATGAAAAAGGTTGGTAATTATTATGAAGGACAGGGGTATTTGGTAACCTGGGCCTTCGGTCATCTTTTCTCTCTTTGTGATATTGAAGATTACACGGGCCCTACGGTAAGCGGCAGATGGAGTATGGAAAACCTGCCGTGCTTTCCTTCAAGCTTTAAGTTTAAGCTTAGACGTGATGCCGAAGGCAAGGAGGATGCAGGAGTTAAGCGACAGTTTGAGCTGATTAGCGCTCTTTGTAACCGCGACGACGTTGATGCTATTGTAAATGCGGGGGACGCTGACAGAGAGGGTGAAATTATTATTCGCCTTTGCGTTTCACACGCGCTTAAAAGCAGTAAAAAGCTTTTAAGGCTGTGGCTTCCCGACCAAACTCCCGAAACCGTAGCCGCCGCTCTTGCCGATATGAAGGAGGAGACAAATTACGATAACCTTGCAAACGAAGGCTATGCAAGAACCTATATCGACTGGCTTTACGGCGTTAATCTCACTCGTTATGCAACCCTTAAAACGGGTATGCTTCTTCGAGTAGGCAGAGTTATAGTGCCTATTGTAAAAGCCATTTACGACCGCGATATGGCAATTAAAAATTTCGTCCCCGAAACCTATTACGCTCCCCAAAGCAACGAGGAAACCAAGGGTGAGACTGTTGAGCTTACGTCTAAAAAGCGATTTGATAAAAACTCCCTTAACAAAGCACGTGAGCTTTGTGATTTATATAATGCTACGGGCGCAGTTGTAAGCGATAAAAAAAGCAAAAAGGACAGCCTTTCACCCGGTAAGCTGTATTCACTTTCGAAGCTTCAAAACGTGCTCGGTAAAAAGTTTAAAATGTCTATGGACGAAAGCTTAAAAATCGTTCAGGGCTTATACGAAAAGGGTTATCTTACCTATCCGCGTACCAATTCGGAATATTTGGCTACCGCCGAAAAGGATAAAATATCCAAAATTATTAATAACATAAGCGCAATGGGCTATCCCGTGGTTATGAAGGATAAGAAAACAATTTTCGACGACAGTAAAATCGAGTCCCACTCTGCGCTGACTCCAACCTATAAAATTCCCAAAAAGGATGCGCTGAGCGAGGAGGAATTAAAGGTTTATCAAACCGTTTTTCGCCGTTTTGTTGCGGTGTTCTGCAGTGAGGAATGTGTTGCCCAAAAAACCGAGCTTCACATAAAGGTTGGCGAGCTTGAGGAATTTGTGCTCAAGGGAACGGTTATATTAACCCCCGGTTGGACAAAATACGACGACTGTAAAACCAAGGATAAGGTGCTTCCGAGCCTTGAAATCGGCGATAGCGTTAATATTAACTTTAGCCCTAAGGAAAAGGAAACCTCTCCGCCTAAGCACTATACCATTGAAACCCTTAATCAGTATCTTAAAAATCCTTTCAGGGAGGAAAAGGCGGCTGCCGACGAGGCTCAGGAGGATGACCGCGAGGAATATAGGGCAATGTTTGAGGGCCTTGAGCTTGGCACTGAGGCTACCCGTACGGGTATTATTGATAATGCTATTAAATCAAAATATATTGATTTGAAAAAGGACGTTTATACCATTCTCCCTGACGGTATTTATCTTATTGAATCGCTAACCTATATGGGTATTTCTATGGATAAGTACAAAACCAGCGTTTTGGGTCAGGCGCTTAAAAAGGTTTTCAGAAGCACTATGACGGTGGAAGAAAGCGTTAATATGGCGAAGGATGAAATCGCTTCGGTATTCGTTCACAGTGAGGAGCCTGCCGAAACCGATACCTATAACGGCTTTTACGGTGAGGAAATAGGTAATTGTCCTCTTTGCGGCAAAACGGTGGTAAAGGGCAGGTACGGCTACGGCTGTACAGGCTATAAAGAAGGCTGCAGCTTTAGGATTTCGGGAGTAATTTGTAAGCGTGTTATTTCGGTTAGCAATGCAAAATTACTTCTTAACAATAAGGTCAGCAGCGAAATTAAAGGCTTTATATCAAAGGCGGGCAAGCCATTTGATGCAAGGCTGTATTTGGAAAACGACGGTAAGGTTGTTTTTAAGTTTTAGGAAAGGATTTTTTTATGAGCGAAATTAATAACCAAAATGAATTAAAAAAGCAAACGGCGGTAAAAAGAAGCAAGAAAAAACGCAGAGCCCGTAAAAAGAAAATTTATAATACCATTATTGTTTTTCTTTGTATTGTGCTTTTCGTGTGCCTTTTTAATATTGGCTCCTATTTTTGGCAGGATTTTTCAAATAACGATTTTAACGACGACCTTGCAGGGGAGTTTATAAGCTACGGCGATTCCTCCGATATTTCCTCCGACGGCAATAATTCGGACGGCGGCTCGGGTGACGGCTCTGCCGCAGGCGGCAAGGGAGGCGGCTCCGGCAGTAAAAAGGAAATTAAGGTGCCTGAGTCTATTGACTTCGTTGCTCTTAAAGAAAAATATAAGGATTCGGTAGGCTGGATATTTAGTAAAAACGGCGTTATAAACTATCCGATTGTGCAGGCAAAGGATAATTCTTATTATCTTAACCGTTTGCCTAACGGTAAAAAGAATATTAACGGCTCGATTTTTATGGACTATAGGTTTAGTTCTAATTTTAAAAGCGCCAATACCATTATTTACGGACACAGTATGGACAACGGCTCTATGTTCAGAACCTTGCTTAATTATAAAAAGCAGTCCTATTATGAAAAGTATCCCGAAATGTATATTTATACACCGAACGGCAGAAGCAAGCTTCTTATTTTCGCCGCTTACGAAACCAAGGGCGACGATATGGTGTATAACGGAGTTTTGAACGAAAACGGCTTTAACAAGTTTGTAGCCTATGCCATTTCCAAATCTAAAATCAAAACAAAAGTTGAGGTTGGAGTAGGGGATAAGCTGGTTTCTCTTTCCACCTGTGCCTACAGCAGTAAAAACGCTCGTTTTATAGTTGTGGGAAAGCTGGTTGACGATAACGGAGCGTCCGATAAAAGCATTGGTGCAAATTATTACCTAAAGCCTTTGAGTTAATAAATTGCTATTGCTTTTTTATCCTGATTATGGTAATATATTAAGAGTTTTTGACAAAGGGGTATTAAGATGTACGAAAAAGTATCCACTAACCTTAATTTCGTAGCTGAGGAAAAGAAAATCGAAAAATTTTGGCGCGAAAATAAGATATTCGAAAAAAGTATTGAAAGCAGAGCCAAGGGCGAGCCTTACGTATTCTACGACGGCCCTCCCACCGCTAACGGTAAGCCCCATATAGGACACGTGCTTACCCGTGTAATTAAGGATATGATTCCGCGTTACCGTACAATGAAGGGCTATATGGTGCCCAGAAAAGCAGGTTGGGATACCCACGGTCTTCCCGTTGAGCTTGAGGTTGAGAAAAAGCTCGGCCTTGACGGTAAGGAGCAAATTGAAAAGTACGGTCTTGCAGAGTTTATTTCTCATTGTAAGGAAAGTGTTTGGCAATATAAGGGCATGTGGGAGGATTTTTCTCAAACCGTTGGCTTTTGGGCTGATATGGATAACCCTTACGTTACCTACGATAATAACTTTATTGAGTCGGAATGGTGGGCATTAAAGGAGATTTATAATAAGGGCCTTTTATATAAGGGCTTTAAAATAGTACCTTATTGTCCCCGTTGCGGAACTCCGCTTTCCTCTCACGAGGTTGCGCAGGGCTATAAGGCCGTTAAGGAAAGAAGTGCAGTTGTACGCTTTAAGGTAATTGGCGAGGACGCCTACTTCCTTGCTTGGACGACCACTCCTTGGACTCTTCCCAGTAACGTTGCTCTTTGCGTTAATCCCAACGATACCTACGTTAAGGTAAAGGCCGCTGACGGTAAGGTTTATTATCTTGCCGAGGCTCTTGCCGACAAGGTTTTAGGCAAGCTTGCCAACGAGGATGCTCCTGCATACAGTGTGCTTCAGACTATGAAGGGCACCGAGCTTGAGGGCAGGGAATACGAGCCTTTGTTTGACTGCGCTAAGGCTGTTGCCGATAAGCAGAAGAAAAAGGGTCACTTTATTACCTGCGATACTTACGTTACCATGAGTGACGGTACCGGTATTGTTCATATTGCTCCCGCCTTTGGTGAGGACGACGCTAAGGTTGGCAGACGTTACGATTTACCCTTTGTTCAGTTTGTTGACGGTAAGGGTAATATGACCGAGGAAACTCCCTTTGCAGGCCTTTTTGTTAAGGATGCCGATCCCAAGGTGCTTATTAACCTTGAGGAAAGAGGACTCCTTTTTGATGCTCCTAAGTTTGAGCACGATTATCCCTTCTGCTGGCGCTGTGATACTCCCCTTATTTACTACGCGAGAGAATCTTGGTTTATTAAGATGACCGAGGTTAGGGAAGACCTTATTAAAAATAATAACACTATTAATTGGATACCCGAAAGCATTGGTAAGGGCCGTTTCGGCGATTGGCTTGAAAACGTTCAGGACTGGGGCCTTTCCCGTAACCGTTATTGGGGTACTCCTCTTAACATTTGGGAATGTGAATGCGGTTGTCGTCACGCTGTAGGCAGCATTGAAGAGCTTAAAGCTATGAGTGATAACTGTCCCGATGATATTGAGCTTCACCGTCCCTTTGTTGATGCTGTTACCATTAAGTGTCCCAATTGTTCCAAACAAATGAAGCGTGTGCCCGAGGTTATCGACTGCTGGTTTGACAGTGGTGCCATGCCTTTCGCTCAGCATCATTATCCCTTTGAAAATAAAGAGCTTTTTGAGGCTCAGTTCCCTGCAAACTTTATTTCCGAGGCTGTTGACCAGACGAGAGGCTGGTTCTATTCGCTTCTTGCTATTTCAACCCTGTTATTTAATAAGGCACCCTATAAGAACGTTATAGTTTTAGGACACGTTCAGGATGAGCACGGACAGAAAATGAGTAAATCTAAGGGCAATGCAGTTGACCCCTTTGATGCTCTTGAAACCTACGGCGCCGATGCTGTTCGTTGGTATTTCTATACTAACTCTGCTCCTTGGCTTCCCAACCGTTTCTACGGCAAGGCTGTTACCGAGGGTCAAAGAAAGTTTATGGGTACCCTTTGGAATACCTACGCCTTCTACGTGCTTTATGCCGAAATTGATAAGTTTGATCCCACTAAGTATAATCTTGCCGATTGCAAGCTGTCGGTTATGGACAAGTGGCTTCTTTCCCGTATGAATTCTATGGTAAAGGCTGTTGACGACAACCTTTATAACTACAGAATTCCCGAGGCTGCAAGAGCCCTTGAGAGCTTTGTTGACGAGCTTAGTAACTGGTACGTTCGCCGCGGCAGAGAGCGTTATTGGGTTCAGGGTATGGAGGAGGACAAGATTGCGGCTTATATGACTCTTTACACCGCTCTTGTTACTACCGCCAAGGCGGCCGCCCCTATGATTCCCTTTATGTCTGAAAACATTTATCAGAACCTTGTAAGGAGTCTCGATTCCTGCGCTCCCGAAAGCATACATCTTTGCGACTTCCCCGAGGTTCAGGTGGCTGCCATCGACCTTAATCTTGAGGCCGATATGGAAAAGGTATTAAGCATTGTTGTTCTCGGCCGTGCCGCAAGAAACGGCGCTAACCTTAAGAACCGTCAGCCCCTTTCCTGTATGTACGTTAAGTGCGACAAGGTTTTGGGCGCCGATGCAGTAACTATCATAAGAGATGAGCTTAACCTTAAAGAGGTTTCCTTTGTTGAGGATACCGGCGCTCTTTCCAGCTACTCCTTTAAGCCTCAGCTCAGAACCGTTGGTCCTAAGTACGGCAAGCAGCTTGGTGAAATCAGAACTGCTTTAAGTGAACTTGACGGTACTGCCGCTTATAATGAATTAAAGTCTAACGGCAAGCTTACCTTTAACTTTGCAAGCGGTGTTGTAGAGCTTAGCGAGGAGGACCTTCTCATTGAAACAGTGCAGAAGGAAGGCCTTTTCACCCTTAACGATAACGGTGTTACCGTTGCTCTTGATACCGTACTTACAGATGCTCTTATTGAAGAAGGCTTCGTCAGAGAAATTGTGAGCAAAATTCAAACTATGCGTAAGGAAGCAGGCTTCCTTGTTACCGACCATATTGCAATCTTTATGCAGGGTAACGAGAAAATTGCCGATATTACCGAAAAGAACGCTATGGACATTTCGGTTGACACCCTTGCCGATGAATTTGATTTCGATTCAATGGACGGCTACTCTAAGGAGTGGGAGCTTAACGGCGAAAAGGTAACCATAGGCGTTAAGAAAATGTAATCTAATAATGCTTTTACGGCCAAGTTTCCTTACAGGATGCTTGGCCGTTTTTTTATTTTTCGGTTAAATTGTTTTTAGCTTGCATATATTATTTTGGAGGGATACCTATGCGAGAAAAAAGCTTTGAAGAATATTTGAATGAGATGAAGGCTATGATTAAAGCAAAGCCTGTTGTACAAAACGAGGTGATTAAAGAGGCTGTACGGGAATTGCCGAATGACGGAATGGGAAGTCTGATTGTGGTGGTTAATTCTGCCGAGGACCGCCCCTTAAAGGGTGCCAACGTTATTATAAAAGATACAAGCGGTGAAATGCTGTATAATCTCAGCACCGACCAAAGCGGAAAAACTATGACGGTAAAGCTCCCTGCACCGATAAGGGAGGAATCCTTAATTCCCGAGGAGGGTGTCAGGGTTTACGGACTGTACGACATAACTGTATCGGCACCGAACTTTGTTACCGAAAACTTAAAAAACGTACCTGTGTTTGATTCGGTAGTTTCTATTCAGCAGCTTCGTTTATTGTGGCTGCCTGCCGCAAACAGTTCAAATACCGAAATTGAAGATAATAGCTATACGTTAAGCAAACAAGAATAATCCGAACCTGCCTAAAACGGCATTCTTTCGGCACTTTTCGGTTTGTCATCACCCGTAGGCGTTAGCCTGACGGATTCTTCCGCACCAAAAATCACTCGAAATTCTGTCCGTTTTAGGTCGCAGAATTTTAAAGAG
>JAFVIF010000030.1 GCA_017474125.1 Clostridia bacterium | reverse complement strand
GGGCACCTTCCTAATGGAGGGTGCCTCTAAGCCATTCTTTTATATTAATTATAAATTATTTTTACAAGCGTCTATAAGCTCTGAGAGAGAGCCGGTAGCAAGGCAAATTCTCTCATCGGCGGCACCGTAGTAAACCTTAACCTCATCCTTATCCTCATCCACGAGACAACCGCAGGCAAAGCATACGTTACTTACGTGACCGTTAAGCTCATAAGGAGCCTGAGGAGTAAGAATCCAGCTATATGTTCTACCGATAATTTTCGAAGGATCCTCAAGATCCAGAAGAACAGCGCCCAAAGAATAACGGGTATCGGCGCAGGTGTTCCATGTACCGTGAATAATTTCAAGCCAGCCGTGCTTGGTTTTAACGGGAACGGTAGGACCGATTTTAAAATCAAAATACGGAACAACACCGGGACGCATAAGAGGTTTATAATCTCCCCAATACTTAAGGTCGGGAGAATAAGAAATCCAAATTTCGCCACAGCCCTTACCTGAACCGAACATAGGACGGTCAAGACGGGCGTACATACCGTTGATTTTCTCAGGGAAAAGACAAGGAACACGGTTGGGCGGTAAAGCGATACATCCCATAAATTCAACGCTTTCGAAGTCGGTAGTCTTTTCAAGAAGCGCACAAGGGCCTAAGGGACCCTGACCCGGGCGTACAATGTAGTATTCATCGCCAATTTGAGTGAGACGAGGGTCAATTACCCAGCCATCGTAATTGCAGACGTCGTCACTCCAGGGATTATGAGTGCAAAGAGGCTTGGGATTAACCGTAAAGTTAATGCCATCATCACTCATAGCAACGTGAATACCCGTCTTCTGACCATTAACAAGTCCGCGGTAAATACAAGCGCAAAGCAAAACAGTTTTACCCTTATACATTGCCTGACCGCAGTTCATAACCGAATCGGCAGGAACGGGAAAATCCTTAGGAGAAATCAGTGGATTTGCAGGATGACGGTGAAGAATAAATTCATTCATTTTATAATACCTCGTTTCTTTAATGTAGGACATTTTGTCGTAAAAATTATATCACATACATTAAAGATATGCAACGCTTATTCTTTTTCATCCTCGAATTTTTCACCGTTTTCTTCGGCCATTATATCACGTTCTATTAAATATATAAGTTTTTTGTAAATCTCCACTTCCCTGTCAACATTTTGCAAGCTATCAGAATATTCCATAACGCTCTCCTTTTTTTGATAATATTATTGTTGACAAAAATATAAAGCGTTATTTTAAATACTTTTTATTCTTTTCCTTATTTACACGCACAATACCCGAAATACCGCCTGAAAGCGCACAGCACACAAGATGAAAAACGGAGGTAAGGCTTACGGAATTTCCGCTAACTATAAATGAAACCACAAAAACCGAAACGAATATCAGCACACCTAATATTATGCCGTTTAAAAAGCCGTTTTGATTAATTTTACTAACCGTAAATGCAGCACCGCAATATGAGCCTATAATCAGTGAAAGGGTTGCGAATACAGCATTATAGTATTCCGCCAATTCGCTCAGCATATAAACTGCGGCGAAAAGAAAAATACTTAACAGCGTTATCATTAAGCCGATCGACAAACCCACTATATAAGCTGATACAACCGACTTTTTCATACTCTTATATTTAAATGCAGTCATAAAAATCCCCCTCGGAATATCATATTCCGAGGGGGTAAAAATTAGAACTTATTCTTCATCCTTTTTCTTTGCCTTAGTCTTAACGTCAGCTACGTCTTCGTGAACGGTAAGGTTCTGGCTAATTGCCCATTTGGCAATCTTAATTTTAGAATGGTCAGCACTTGATTCAATAATAAGGCTGTCTTCCTTAATGGAAACTATACGTCCGTAAATGCCGCCGATAGTAAGAAGCTCGTCTCCAACCTGCAAGGAATCGCGCATTTTCTGCTCTTCCTTTTGCTTTTTCTTCTGAGGGCGAATCATTACAAAGTACATTACACCGATGATAACGACTAAGTATAATAAAATTCCATACTTCTCCATTTTTAAAATCCTCCCAAAATTATAAATATAATGGTATTATATACTAAAAATAATAACAAATCAAGATAAAATTAAATTCTTGTACCATAAATTTTATTTAAACTCGGGAGAGCAGTTAAGAATTCCCTTTGCGGGATAGTTTCCTGCAAGGACCTCAAGACATGAGTCGACGTTTTCTGTTGACAGACTTCCGATAATAAGCCTCGGAATATGTGGCAGCTCCTCAAGGACAAGGGGATTTCCGAAATGCACAACGGTTGATAATCTGTTTTTATACTGAAGCGCATTAATAAGGGTTACTAATCTGTGGGTAAGTTTTTCCTCTCCTACAAAGGATAACGGTTCGGTGAAGGTAAGGAATACAAATTCATCACAGCCAAGGGATCTGGAGAGTATTCTCGTGTTTTGCGCTTGTGTGGGGAATTCATATATGTATTCTACCTGAGAATTTGGGAAAAGCTTAAGGATTTTCTCTTTGACCTTTTCGGGATAGAGCCAATTTGAAGAGAAGGTATCAACGTCTATTTTTCCGTCTGCGCCAATGCTCATTTCGTTGCGTATAACCATCGCAAAGAAGTGCTTTCCGTCTTTTGAAATGTTCGGCGCTATTCCTTTGTCGGTTATTGCGCAGATGTTATCCTTATTGATGCTGAAAAATAAGTTTAGTTCTTCCTCTGAAATTTCAGCGTCGTTTTTAAGCAGAGTGGTTTTGTGCTGAGTTGCAAGTACGCGTTTAACCGCAGCATCAAGAATATCGTCGGGGATAAGTCCTTGCTCATAGGCTTCAACAAGTTTATTAAACTTAACCTTATTATCCTGAGTAAAGGGGAGTACAAGGTCGTTGCCTGCTGCAATAGCAAAGCCTTTAGCCTCAACGTCGGTATAACTTTCACGAATACCCATCATACAAAGGGCATCGGTAATGGCAACGCCGTCAAATCCCATTTCTCTTATTATATCGATAACAGGCTTAGAAAGTGAAGTGGGACGGGTATTGTCGATGTTTACCATTCTCTTGTGCCCTGTCATAATACCACCGAGCAGTCCTTCGTCCAAAAGCTTTTTATAAGGATAAAGATGCTCTTCTATAAGCTCTTCCTTAGTATCGTAGGAGATACTTTCGGTCATATGGGAGTCGATTTTATTGGGGTTGCTTCCGCCGGGGTAGTGCTTTGCAATGGTAAGAACGCCGCCGTCGTGCATACCCCGTGCCATAGCAAGCGCATACTCTGTAACGGTTTCCTTGTCACCACCCAAAGAACGTATTTTTCCGGGGAGAATGTCAACGATTGGGTTACAAATCATATTGTATCCCATTTGATGAGCCTTTGTTCCAAGCACCTTACCGAAAGCGTAAGCATATTTGGGGTCACCCGTACTGCTTATGGCGCTATGTCTTCCGACAATATATCTGCCTTCGCTGCTTTCAATTCCGCTTTCTGCATCGGTCATTATAATAATGGGATAATCCGCAAGCTCCTTAACCCTTTTGAGCATTACTTCGGCATCTCTGTATCCCTGCTGAATCCAAACCGAACCGAGGGCACGCTCTTTTATAAGATTTAAAACAAACTCCTCGTCAGGCTCGGATTTTGCCCAACTGTTGAGGAATGGAGTAAACACCATTCCAAGCTTTTGCTTTATTGATAGCTCTTCAAATTTTAATTCCTTCATAAACTTCAACTGCCTTTCTGCAAAATTGTTTTATATTCTAAAGTTCAAAAGAATTCATAACGCTTTTTTCAAATTTATGAATACTTTCGCTCCAAAAATTGTCTGTTAAAGCCCTGTGGTTTTTAAGCATAAGAGCCGTAATTTGGTTTTCCTCATCAACCCAAAAGTGGGCTCCGTATGCACCGCTCCAACCGTATGAGTTTTCGGGGAGAGGAGTGGTATCGTCCCGTACGTTTACCCCAAGTCCCCAGTTTTCGCAAATCCTCGTTTTCAGTTTTCTTACCGAGCTTTCTTTCATAACGCGAACACCGTTATAGATGCCCCTATTTAAAAGCATTTCCATAAAAATATTGTAATCTTCTGCAGTACCGCAAAGCCCTGCTCCCGAAGCGGAGAAGGTCAGAGGATGGTCGGTAAAGGTGTGCCGACCTATTTCCAACGGACAAAACTCGTTTTTCTCGTTGTTGTTTCCGACAGAGATGAGTCTGCTCCATTGCTCCTCGGTGGGACTGAAGGTCATATCCCTTATGCTGAGAGGAATAAATAAATATTTGTTAAGGAAATCGGCATAAGCCATTCCGCTTTTTTCCTCGATAATTCGGGCGATTATATCGTAAGCATAGGTGCTGTAAACCGCTTTAGAAAAAGGCTCGAAGGAAAGATATACGTTATTTATAGTGTAATCGGTATGGGTTTTAATGGTTTTAAAGGCTTCCCGAGGCATCCGCTTTATCTGTGGGTCATATAGCTCGTCCTGGGAGAGAAAACCACTGCAGTGAGCCAAAAAATACGATAGCTTCAATTTAGTATTGGGCTTTCTGTCGGGAACGACCTTGCCGTCTTCAAGCTTTCCGATAAGAATATTTTTAAACTCGGGAATATAATCGCAAACGTCGTCCTCAAGACAAAGCAGACCTTGTTCTTCGGCAATAAGAGCCGCAACACCCGTAACGGGCTTTGTAAGGGATGCCAGCCTGAACAAGGTTTTTTCGTCAGTAGGAATATCTGCGTCAGGCTTTTGACTTCCTGCCGATATTGTGGCGATTCTTTTACCCTTTTGATTAACCACCATTACAGAGCCGCAAATAACGCCTTTGTCTAAAAAACTTTTGGTAGTTTCAAGTAAATTCTTTTCAAGAAGCGATTTATTAAGAAGCTTCATAACTTTTTCTCCGTAGGTTCTATTCCTCAATATTTAAGCTTTTCGGGAGATATAATTCGCCGTTTACCATACGGTTATTTTCCCAAACGAGCTTTTTAACCGTGCCCTTTTGCTCATAAAAAGCAAAGGGCTTATCCGTGTTGTTTTCGGTGTAGCAATTCTTAATGGAAAGATTCTCCACCGTTGCGCCTTCGTTTACCGAAATTGTGGGAATTGACACGTTTTCTTCGGTTCTGTAAACCTCGCTTATGCTAAGTGATTTTACGTTTACAAGCTCTTCTAAAAAGACAATGGGAAGTATTCTGTAATTTGTTGCACATTCTTCGCTATAGCTTAAGTAGGTGTATCTGACCGCCTTTCTGACGTGCAAATTATCAAGCACAATCGCATCAAAATATCCGTCGACGGCATAATTGCAAAACTTCGTAATACCTATTACGTACTGATAATAACTGCCGAAAACGTTGCGGATATGAATGTTCGTAACCTTGTGCTTTCGGTTTAAAAGGCGAACGGCGCTGTGGCAATCCTCGGCATAAAGACCGTCAACGTCAATATGAGAAATACTTCCGTCGCTTCCCTCATCGGCATTAAGGGCAACAAGGTCATCATAGCATTTTCCCTTAATGTTTCGAATGGTTCCGTAGTGGGAATTTCCGTCAACGTGTACGCCGTCCATATTGGCAGGTCTGGGGTTACCTAAATTGAAGTCAAATACAATGTTTTCAACCGTAAAATAGGAGGCCATATCTATCCATATAGCATAGGTTACAGGGTCTTTTACCGTGAGGTTAGAGATATGAATGTCCTTCACGTTTTTAAAACGCATAACCGTAACGTCGGTGCCCTTTCTCGGAGGAACCGACTTCTCGATTATTTTAACGTATTGAGGGTTTTTATCCTGCTCCAAATTATTATAGTCCCAAATACCGCCGGTAAGGGCAATATTTTTGTTACCTTGTTCAAAGTCATCATTAACAACCATATGACAGTTAGAGCCTGCGGCAAGTTTTATTCTGCAATATCTTGGTAATTTAAGCTCCTGATTTGAATGTATTCTAAGGGGTTTATCAATAAGATATTCCTTTTCGGGAACAGGCAGTTCAACCAATGGAGAACCTGAGTCTAATAAATCCTGAATTCCTCCTGTATCCAAATGTGTTCCGTCACCGTAAAGCTTTTTCATATACAACTATTCCTTTCGGTTAAATTACTATTTTACCTGCACTTTCAAATCTTTAGTAATACGATTGAAGCGATGCCTATAAAATAACCTATTGTTTGCATTTTGGAAAGTTTTTCCTTGTAAACGAATATTGCCATTATAAATCCGAGTACAATACCGCCTGCAGATACTACGGGGAAAAGTATGACACTGGCAATGCAACTTGAAAGATACATAACAAGCAAATTAACAAGAGCGTTTGAAATTCCGTTAATTGTGCCAAAAGCTATACAAAGGCACTTTTCTTTAGTTATTTTTTCTTTTTTTATAAGGGAGGCTACAAAAAGAATGATGCAGGACAACAGCATTGCCATCATCATAAATTCGTTTTTATACTTACCATCGAATTTTTCGGGTTGAATATCCAAAATAACCGATGAAAGACCATTTACAACAAAAGTTACTATAACGGCAATAAGCCATTTGAGTGAAAAATTCAGTTTTTCCTTTTTTATACTTATTAAAAATAGCGAGATAAGTAAAAGAATACCGCCAATTATACCTGTTACACCGATTGTTTCACCTTTAAAAAGTCCATAAAAGGTAGGGATTAAAAGAGAATAGGATATAATTAGCATTGTTATTGATAATGGGCCCCAAGAAATGGATAGGAAACCTCCGATAAGCATAGCCGAGAACATTGCCGCAAAGGCAACTGAATAGGGAATAAGTTCGGGTACAAATTCAAATTTAAAACCCGAGGAGATTGCGAAGAAAATGACCTCGGCGGCGGCTGTAACCGCCGAAAAGAAAAACACTTTTGGATATTGCGCCTTCAAATTATACTGTTTTTTGATAATGCTTTGAGCCGCTACAAAAACAACCAAGCAGATAAGTAACAAATATTGCATATAGTTCTCCGTGTTATTAATTTTTTTACATTATATCTGTTTATATTTAATTTTTGAATAGATAAAGTTTTGAATTCTTTGCATAATTAACGTTTTTTTAAAATTGTTGAACGAATACTAATATTGTGTTATACTGTTTTTGAGGTGAGGAAATGAAAATTATCGATATCTACAAAATGCCGATTTTCAAATTAGCTTGTGTTTTTGAAGCGGAGAAATACAGTAACTCTTTTGAACCGTCAAATACCTGCCTTGAAATCGCGTACGTTTCAGAAGGACGGCTTGAAGTTACAAAGGGTAACGAAAGGTATATTGCCGAGAAAGACGATATTTTATGCGCTATACGAGACGTTAATACCACAGTGCGCACCACGGGTTTCCACTCTCACCACGTAGTTTCGGTGGATACCTTGTGGAAGTTTTCCGATAAGAATATTTCGGCTTTTCATATTCCTTATGTGTTAAAACGCTGTCACGAGACAGAAGAAATAAAACGTCTTATTGATGAATTCGTCTATTCGTCGTATATTTATGAAAACTCCCCCGGAAGAACGGCGGAGCTGTTTTTAAGGATTCTTTGCAAAATTGATGAGGCAAGCCGTAAAAACGAGTCTTTTTATCAGCCTAAATATTCCCTTGTGGCAGAAAAGGCAAAGTCGTATATTCAAAAAAACATAAAGAAGCCCATAACTCAACAGGCGGTGGCAGAGCATTTGGGAGTTTCTCCGAGCTATTTATGCAGTGTTTTCAAAAAGTCAGAGGGTATGACCCTTATACACTACGTTAACCTTCGTAAGCTTACCGATATAAAGAACCTTCTCGATAAGGAAAACCTGCCAATGTATAAGGTTGCCGAGATGTATGGCTATTCCGACGCAAACTATGTCAGTGCACTTTATAAAAAGCTCTTCGGACGAAATATAACAAGTCTTCCCGAATACCGAAAATCCGACAAGCTCTAAACACTTAAATTTTAAAAAGCCACGGCAGCATACCGTGGCTTTTTTTGTTATTAAATTCTTGTGCCGTAAATTTCCTCTTTTTCCTTTTTAAACTCAGCAAAACGGCCTTCTGCCAAAGCATTTCTTATATCTTCCATAAGCTTATTATAAAAATAAAGGTTGTGAAGCACGCACAGTCGATTACAAAGCATCTCCTTGCTTTTAATCAGATGGCGAATATATGCACGGCTGTATCTTTTGCAAACGGGACAATCACACTTTTCGTCTATTGGACGCATATCGGTTTCGTACTTATTGTTATTTAAATTTATAATACCTTCGCTTGTAAATAAATGACCGTGACGCGCATTACGGCTTGGCATTACACAATCGAAGAGGTCAACACCCCTTTCAACTGCGTTCAAAATATTAACGGGAGTTCCAACACCCATTAGATAACGAATCTTATCTGTGGGCATATACGGAGTAACGTTTTCAATAACGTCGTACATAACCTCGGCAGGCTCACCAACGGCAAGACCGCCGATAGCATAGCCGTCAAGGTTTAATTCTGCTATTGTTTTCATATGCTCAATACGCAAATCGTTAAAGGTACAGCCTTGGTTAATACCGAAAAGCATTTGCTCACGATTTATGGTATCCTCAAGAGAATTCAACCTTTTCATTTCGGCCTGACAGCGTTTAAGCCAACGGGTTGTTCGCTCGCAGGATTCTTTAGAATAGCTGTAGGGAGCGGGATTCTCAACACATTCGTCAAAGGCCATAGCTATGGTTGAGCCCAAATTACTTTGAATCTGCATACTTTCTTCAGGACCCATAAAAATTCTTTTACCGTCAACATGGGAATTAAAGGTAACGCCCTCCTCGGTAATTTTGCGGAGCGGAGCCAAGGAAAACACCTGAAATCCACCGCTGTCGGTGAGAATAGGCCCCTTCCAGGTAGATATATTATGAAGACCGCCGCATTGCTTAATAATTTTATCGCCGGGACGAATATGCAAATGGTATGTGTTGCTAAGCATTACCTGACATCCGACTTTTTCAAGATCCTCGGCCGAAACTGCGCCCTTAATGGCGGCACTTGTTGCAACGTTCATAAAGGCAGGAGTTTTTACTACTCCGCGATTGGTGTGAAATTCACCTAACCTCGAACGTCCTTCAGTTTTAATTACTTTAAACATAAAATACTCCTAACGAATAAACATTGAATCACCGAACTTTACGGCATATGTGATGCCGTAAACAATGAATAGTGAATATTGAATAATGAATAATTTCGGTGTCGGCTTTGCCGACGATTTATAATTCGTGCCGAAGGCACTCCTTAATTCTTCATCATTCATTTTTCATTATTCATTCTTCACTTATACAATAAACATTGAATCACCAAAGCTAAAGAATCTAAACTTATCCTTCACCGCTTTTTTGTAAAACTCCATTGTAAAATCATAACCCGCAAAAGCCGAAACAAGCATTATTAAGGTGCTTTCGGGCAGGTGGAAATTTGTAATTAGCGCATCCATACATTTAAATTCGTATCCCGGATAAATAAATATTGAGGTATCATCGCTGCATTCTTTTATTTCACCGAATTTTGTGGCGGCACTTTCGAGAGTTCTACAGCTTGTTGTGCCTACACAAATTACTCTTCCGCCGTTTCTTTTGGTTTCATTGATTTTATTTGCTGTAACCAAAGGTATCGAATAATGCTCCGAATGCATATGATGGTCTTTAATATCATCCACTTTAACAGGTCGAAACGTACCAAGTCCTACGTGCAGAGTTACGTAGGCAATGCCTACACCCATTTCGGATATTTTGTGCATAAGCTCTTTGGTAAAATGCAAACCTGCCGTTGGAGCGGCAGCAGAGCCCAGCTCTCTTGAATAAACGGTTTGATAACGTTCCTTATCCTTTAATTCTTCTTTAATGTAATGAGGAAGCGGCATATTACCCACTTCGTCAAGTGCCGCAAAAAAATCAGTTTTATAATCAAAGCGTAAAATTCTGTTACCGTCCTCAAGCACGTCCTCAACCACGGCGGAAAGATTGTCACTGAAGGTAAATTCATTACCGGCTTTCGCCTTTTTTCCGGGACCGGCAATACATTCCCATTTACCCATTTCAAGTTGCTTCAATAAAACGAATTCAACCACCGCTCCTGTGTCGTTACGTGTGCCGAAAATTCGTGCGGGGAGCACTCTCGTATCGTTAAGAACAAGAAGGTCGCCTGCCTTTAAATAATCGGTTATACGGTTAAAAACAGTTTCATCGCAGGTTTTATTTTCTTTATCAATAAGCATTAGTCTCGAAGAATCGCGAGGCTCAATAGGAGTTTGAGCAATCAGCTCTTCGGGCAGGTCGTAATAAAAATCACTTTTTTTCATAAAATCTCCTGTCTTATAACAAGGCTTTTTAGCATAAAATATATTTGACAAACAATATGCTGAATGTTATTATTTACATAGTAATAATAGAAGTCATCAACAATATTGTATTATAGAACAAATTGTTAATGATATCAACACAAAAGTTTGTTTTTTTACTGAAATTAATGTAGAAAGGTGCTTTTGAACTATGAAAAAAAGAATATTTACCGGTGCCGCTACTGCTCTGGTTACTCCTATGCACAGTGACGGAAGCGTTAATTTTGAAAAGGTTGCTTCACTTGTTAACGAGCAAATTTCCGCAGGAATTGATGCACTTGTTATTTGCGGCACTACAGGAGAAAAGTCCACCCTTAATTATAAAGAACACGTTAAGGTTATTGAGACCGCAGTTAACAGTGCCGCGGGCAGAGTGCCGATTATTGCAGGTACCGGCTCTAACGACACCACCTATACCGTAGAGCTTTGTAAGGATGCTATCAGTTGCGGTGCCGACGCTATGCTGATGGTCACTCCTTATTATAACAAAACCTCGCAAAAGGGTCTTGTTTCACACTATTTTTACGTTGCAGACCGTATTGACAGTCCTATAATACTTTATAACGTTCCTTCGAGAACGGGTGTAAATATTGCCCCCGAAACCTATGCAAAACTTTGTAAGCACCCTAATATTGTAGCAACCAAGGAAGCTAACGGCGATATTTCTTCAGTTGCGCTTACAAAAGCACTTTGCGGCGATGAGCTTGATATTTATTCGGGTAACGACGATCAGGTTATTCCTATTATGTCACTCGGCGGCATCGGCGTTATTTCTGTTCTTTCCAACGTAGCTCCCAAGCAAACCCACGAAATGTGCTTGAATTATTTAAACGGCAATACTTCCCTTGCCGCACAGCAGCAAATTTTCTATACAAGGCTTATTAAGGCTCTATTCTCCGACGTCAACCCTATTCCCGTAAAGGAAGCAATGAACGCTATGGGAATGGACGTCGGCCCTTGCAGGCTTCCTTTAATAAAAATGGACGAAGCACCAAAGGCAGAGCTTATTAATCAGCTAAAGATATGTAATTTATTATAGTTAGTACCAAAGGATGTTAAAAAATGATTAAGATAATTTTAAACGGCTGTTTCGGCAGAATGGGCAAAGTAATTACTGAAATTGTTGCCGAAAACCAAGAATGTGAAATATGTGCAGGTGTAGACGCCTACGGAAGCGGCGAAGCGGACTTCCCTGTTTACAAATCAATTAACGAGGTTAAAGAAAAAGCCGACGTAATTATTGATTTCAGCAACCCATCAGCCTTAAATTCACTGCTAAGCTATTCCAAAAGCACATCGACTCCTATCGTTCTTGCTACCACAGGTTATACCGATGAGCAAACCAAGGCAATAAAGGAAGCGTCCGACCTCGTGCCTATTTTCTTTACCTTTAATATGTCTCTTGGTATTAACCTGCTTACCGCTTTATCAAAAAAGGCTGCGCAGATTCTCGGCAGTGATTTTGATATAGAGATAGTTGAAAAGCATCATAATCAAAAATTAGATGCACCCTCCGGTACGGCTTTAATGCTTGCGAATTCGATTAACGAAGTATTTAACGATTCCCTGCAGTACGAATATGACCGACATTCAAAACGCCAAAAGCGCTCCAATAACGAAATCGGTATTCACTCTATAAGAGGCGGTACAATAGTTGGTGAGCACGACGTAATTTTCGCAGGCAAGGACGAGGTTATTACTCTTAGTCACTCTGCCGCTTCGCGCACGGTTTTTGCAAACGGAGCCGTAAGAGCAGCGATTTTTTTAGCAGGAAAAAAAGCCGGTATATATGATATGAATCAAATGATTAAATAAATTTTAAACAGCCTTTTTCTAAGGAAGGCTGTTTATTTTTTTACCATAATAAGCCATTTTTTTGCGGTATGGTGATTTTTGCAATGTAAATTGGTATATTTTTGCAATTTCATTATAAACAATTATGTGTTATAATGTTGATGTTAGAATATACATATTTAAACTAAAATGATGAGGATGGTATTTTTATGAAAAACTGCAATAGCAATTTTTTAAAGAAAATGTTGTGTTTGTTATTCAGTATCGTTATGATTATTACCACCGTTTCCTCAGCACTTATTTTATCGGTAAGTGCTGTGCCTTCGGTTAAAATCACCTTTAACGATACCCTTAATAACACTACACAGGAATTGTCCGGTGAAACAGGTAGTGTAATCAACTTCCCTGCCGACCCGGTTGATGCCAACGGAAAAAAATTCTTTTTAGGTTGGTTCACCGACGATAATTGCAGAATCGAATTCAAAGAAACTGTATTCGGCGAAGAAGACGTTGTGTTGTATTCCAAATGGAAAAGTGAATACAAAGTTCTTTCTCAGGATTTTGAAAATTACACCGATGACCAGTTCACCGTAAAAGAAACTAATGGTGATAAAACCAAAAGTAACCGTAACTACTTCTTTGAAGGAATGCAGAAGCAATCCGAAGTTACTTACGGCGGCAGCGGTAATGCCGTAAAAATGGTATGGGATTCCACTATGGTAAAGGACCCGAATGACCCTGCTACATATAATAATACAAGATATAAGAACATTGATGCTAAGGTTATGCTTTTCAAAACCTTCGACAATCACGTGACTTATAACGTCACCTTCAAGTATAAATTCGAAAAGGCTGATACTGCCGTTTCCTTCGCTTTTTATACAGCACAACATAATAATATATGGGCCTACTCTACCAGTTGCGCAAACGGAGAATTAAATACCACATCCACTGAATGGCAAGAATATTCAACTACTGTTACCGTTAATTACCAAGAGCGAGCTACCGATTTCGCTGTGTACTTTGTATTTAAACCTAAGGAAAACAAGGATTACACTGTTTACATAGATGACTTTGTATTCACGCCCGTTATGCAGCCAAGCGACTATGCCGTAACTGTTGTTGCTAATAACGGCGAAGATAATCAAGTTCTTGTAGGCAAACGCGGCGACTCCTTTACTCTTCCCGAAGTTAAAAACGGCGACAGAGAGTTTTTAGGTTGGTATGCCGACAAAGATTTTACAGTACCTTTCAATGATACTGTATTTACAAGAAGGAATTTAACAGCATACGCTAAGTGGGGCGCTGAACCCATATCCTTCAAAACCGCGCATATAGCTAATGCTATATCAATTCGCGCTGTTTATACTTTGTTCTTCAAAAATGGCGAAGGTGTCGGCGTAAACGACGATTATGCTCTTAACTTCTACCACGATGGTGATAAAACCTATCAATACACCATCGACCCTGAACCCATTAAGTTCTCACAACGAGCCGGAAATATTGATAACGTTATCAAAATTACAAAAGTAGAAAAAGGTAAAGTATATAAAGTTTCTTATATGAGAAGATCGGGCGAAAACAGCGAGTCCGATTACACCATTAAGTTAATTACCGGTGCCGATAATATTTGGAATTCAGGACGTATTTCGTATAACGATACTGCAGTTACCGTTTCTGCAAAAGAAAAGGAATGGATAAAAGAAACCGTTTACTTTATTGCAGACTTTACCGTAGATAGTGCTAATTACCTCTATATGCAATTTAACAGTGCCGACTTAACCGACGCTGCATTTGTTGACGCATACGTTGATAATGTATTAGTTGAAGAAGTAACCGGCAACATCGTTTACTTTGAAACAAACTCTGATTTAGTTAAAGACGTTGTAGTTTCCGGCAATGTTGGCGACGAGTTCGAAATCCCCGTTCTTGATAACCCCGAAGCTCAGTTTATCGGTTGGTATGCCGACAAGGAATTAACCGTTCCCTTCACTTCTACCACCATTTCCGAGGGCTTCACTGCCGTTTATGCAAAATGGGGAAATAAGATAATGACCTTTAACAATTACCCCTATACCCTTAAGGTACGTGCTCCCTTTACCCTTTCAATCAAAAACGGAGACGGCATTGGTCAGAATGATAAGTATGCGCTTAACTTTAAATATGATGCTGATGCAACCTATCAATCATCAATGGATAGTGAGCCCATTAAGTTTGTAAGCCGTGTTAACTCAAAGGACAACGTTGCACAAATAGGTACTGTTGAAGCCGGCAAGGTATATTTACTTTCTTACTACAGAAGAGCTGACAAGGCTACAAACAGCAGCTATTCTATTGTTGCTACCACAGGCGGCGACAATATTTGGGCCGGTGAATATATTACCTATTACGGCTCGAAGGTTGTTGCCAAGAAAAACGAAACCGATTGGGTAAAAGAAACCGTTTACTTTATGCCCACCTTCACCAATACAAAATACAACTTCTTGTATTTGCAGTTTAACTGTATTGATATTACCGAAAGCGCCTTTGTAGACGCATACGTTGACAGCGTTTATCTTGAAGAGGTTACAGGCAATGTAGTATTCTTCGACGGTAACGGCAATAATGCTAAAAATACGGTTATTACCGGTAAAATCGGTGATAAATTTGACCTTCCCACCCCCGTTAACGGTAGAGAAGTTTTCGATGGTTGGTTTACAGATAAGGAATTCACTACTCCTTATACCTCTACAACCATTGATAAAGCATTTACCGTTGTATATGCTAAATGGAGCGCCGGACCTATCGCTTTCGATACCTATAAAATGGACGTTAACACTTCAACAGTTACTCAGTTTGGTCAGCCCATGCATATTATTGAAAAAGACGGCTACGGTTACGACGATAATTTTGCTTTGAATTTTGATTTTGTAGGATCTGATAAGTATCAAAACACTGATACGTTAATGTGTGATCGTTCTTACACTACTCACTCTGCAAAGCTTTTCAAGGTAGAAAACGGCAAAGCTTACAAAATGACCTATAAGTACAGAGTTAATAAGGCAAACGCCGAATTCAATATGCGTTTGTTTAGCGCAAACAATAGTAATATGTGGACCGGCGGAAGAACGATCGGCGCCTCTTCGTACAAGGTTACCGACAAGAATATCGGTAAATGGCAAGAAGCATCAGTAATATTCGCCACCAATTTCACTAAAACCGCCTCGGGAATCGTAAATGACTGCTTGTATTTCAATTTTATTATTGACGGAGCTAAACCCGAGACTGTTATTAACGTAGATATTGATAACGTTCAAATTGTTCCTATTGAAGGCAACTACGTTTACTTCGACCACACCGAAGGAAATGACGGTGAGCTTCTTATGGGCAAACCGGGTGATAAAATCGCCCCAACTAAAACCCCCGTATACTTCTCCTACGATTTAACAAATTGGTATTTGGATAGCGAGCGTACCATTCCCTTCACTCAAACCACCTTCGACGAAAACACTCAGGTAGTAGTCTACGCCGGCTGGACTCCTGCTTCCGTAGTTACCTATACCTTTGAAAACTTCGATATGCCCCACTATTTAGATGAAAAAGGCATTATCACCACTCGTCAAGCGTTTTGTGTTGCTAAGCCTTTCGCTAAATCCGGCAAAAAGGTTATAGAATTCAAGCGTACTCCCGAATGGACCGGTGTATCCTTTACTGCAGTTGCTTACGATAGAGCGACCTTTGAAATTGACCCGAAATCCGAATACGTAATTACGGTTAACTATTACGTTGAAAAGCACTCTCCCGCCTCGGCTTCATTATCAGTAGCCATGGCATCACCTACAAACTATTATGCTAACCGCGTATCACTTGGTACCTACAAAATAGATGCAACTGAAAAAGTGAATAAATGGCAGTCTGTCAGCTTTGTAGCTTCAGGCTCACAGATTAAAACAGAAAATTACAATGGCTTGTTCGTTCAAATTACCGGCGGTACCAATGGCAAGTATTATATCGACGACGTTACCATCAGACATCTTGATAAAGGCGAATCCGCAGTAGCAATCAACAGCAGTAACGCTCCGGGTATGCCCCAATACGTTATCGGCAAGGTTGGCGCCAGCTTTGCAAGCAAGCTTCCTGCAGAGCCGAAATATGAGGGCAAATACTTTAAAGGTTATTTCACAAAAGCTGCAGACGGTACCTATCAGGAATTAAAGCGCGAGAATATGAAGTTTGATAAAAACTCTTACACAGTATACGCGCGTTTTCTTAACAAGCAGGTTGTTGAAAGCTTTGACGACAATGCGTATTCGTTCGCTGGAAATGAATACGGTACACTAAAGCATTACGATTTCGATTACGAAATTTATGACAGCACCAAGGAAGGCAATTCCAAGGATAACGTAACCAGCGGAAACTTCTCGCTTCACAGAAAAGGTGAATCTCTCTTTAATGAAGCTGCAATGTTGCTTATATTAGGTAAGGATATTGCACCCGACGAGCGATACACCATTTCCTTCAAGGTAAAAATGGGCGAACACAAGCACACAGAAGGCGCTGTAAAGTTCGTTTCGTGCAGAACCTACGTTAATCCTTGGGCTACTACAGGCGACTTCTACCCCATAGTTTCTATAGCAGATTTAGCAGACGGACAGTGGCACGAGGTTTCCTATACCTATAACTCGATCGAGCCTTTTGCTTCCATAATCACTCCCGGTGACGTTGAACTGTTTATAGACGACGTTACCTTCACACTTACTCCCGAGGCTCCCCTTTCCACCCCTATTGTCTTCACCGAGCACGTTACCGAAACCAAGGATAGCACATTTTCTTTAGACGCTACTACCATAATTGACCTTTCGCTAACACAAAATGATTACTCCTTATGGATTATCATAGGTGTTGCGGTAGCGGTTGTTATTGTGGGCGGTTTATCGGTAATAATGATAATTAAGAAGAAAAAATCAAAAGCAGCGTAAGAAAGGAAGGTAATAAACTATGAAAATCAAAAATATTATTAGTATTTTACTGGCTGTAGCGCTAATTATCTCCCTTTCGGGCTGTGCCGCTCAGTCTGTACCTGCGAGTATCGATGAAGAAGGACGTTTTATTTATTCTATAGTTCGTCCCGGCGGTACTCCAATTACTTTGATTGATGATTCCGCAAGAATAATTCGTTCAGCAATAAAAGAAAATTTTGGCGTGACTCTTACCTACATTAAGGATACAGCTCTCGAGGAATTTAATAGCGATTATGAAATTCTTATAGGCGAAACCAACAGAGAAGAAACCGCAAAAGCTATTAAACTTCTTGATGATAACAGATTGAATAACAACAACGACTTTATCGTTGCCGTTATAAATAATAAAATCTGTATTTACTCTAAAAACGATTCTGTTCTCTATACCGCTGCTGAATGGTTTGTAAATAATTTTTGCCAAAGTTTAGAGTCTTGGCAAAAATTAAAAACCGGATACAAGTTCATTTATGAGCACGACGTCGGTTCGATTTACGCAAATAAAGCTAACGGCAGAGACGTCGGCACTTATGACGTTGTTCTTCCCCGCTATGCTTCTTATTTATACTGTATGGTTGCCGATGAAATTATTGCTCACTACAAATCAATCGGTTATGGACCTGTTTGGTACGAGGATATTATCGATAAAGAAGTTGAATACGAAATTTTAATAGGTGACTGTGACCGACCCGCATCTAAATCGGTTACAGTTGAGGATAACAATTACGTTATAAAAGTAATCGGAAACAAAATTGTGGCTAAAGGCGGTAACGACCTTGCTACACGCGAAGCCGTGTTAAAGCTTTACGAGGAAATTCTTAAAGGCAAAGAAACCGGCACCGGCTTTGATTGGTCCGACGGATACACCATAAATGGTAAATACGTCGGCGATAAGGCAAGCGACTATACCCTTAACTGGTACGATGAATTCGAAGGCTCTGCCATTGATTTTAACAAGTGGAGTGACTATGACGCTCTTGATCAAAATACCCCCTCACAAAACGGTGGTACCCTTTATTGGCAGAACTGCTACGGAGAATCTAAGTACACCGGCGACGGTATGATGGACTTAATATACACCTCCGACGGCAAGCTTCACTTAGGAACTCAGAATATTAATAACAAAGATTTCGCCTGTGCAATTGTTTCCACCTTACCCACTATGATTTACCGCTACGGTATTGTCGAAGTTCGCGAAAAATTTGCTCCCGAGCCTGCTGCCTGCTCCGTATGGCAAAACGGCGCTAAAACAAGCGGTGATAGATTCAAGCATTGGACTGTAAACGGAGTTAGCCAGAACAGAGCTTCCATGACCGAAATTGATATTTTTGAAGATTACGGTCAAACGAAATATTTTACAAGCACATTACATAACTGGTGGTCACATACGAATCCAGACGGAACTACCGGTAGTTCCGGCCATTCCTCAATCAGCGGCAACTCAAAATACACACAACCCGACAACAACATAAGATACTACTACGATAGCGAAAGATACGGTGATACACTTACTGACGATTATCACATTATGTCTTGTTATTGGGATGCTGAAAGAATCACGTTTGCCGTTGACGGTAAAGCTCATCTTACAGTTTATCATAGGGATAATGGTGCAGCTTCTATCCGCTGTCTTATGAACTATGTAATTTTAAGCTGTCGTATGTCTCAGGCAGGTTACTGTAGCGTCACATACGACGTTGACGTGCACCCCAAGTATTGTGAAGCTTTGGTAGACTATGTCAAAATTTATCAGCGTGAAGATCAAAGCGCACAGATGCTTACTGCAACCGACGAAAAGAAGCCCGAAAAAAGAGTTGTAAGCATTAAGTATCCTAACAATCCGTTAGGCGACAGATATTAATAAAAAACAACGGCTGAACTCAGCCGTTGTTTTTTTGCTTAAAATTCAATTATATAAGCGATATAATAAATTGATACAGATAATATACAAACGGTGCAAAAACAATCGCAGGAAGGAAATTTGCTACCTTAAATTTCCCTATACCAATGATATTAAGTCCCAAAAGAATAATGATTATTGAACCAACGCAGGTTAACTCATTTATAACCGCTTCTCCTAAAAACGGAGCAATATATTGGGCCAATAAGACTAAAGCTCCCTGAAACACGAAAACGAATATTGAAGCAAACATAACTCCGATGCCAAGAGCAGAAGACAGCATCATTGAAGATATAAGGTCTAAAAGGCTCTTTGCAAAAATCGTTGAGTTATCCCCCGTTATACCCGAATCAATTGAACCGGTAATTGTCATAGCACCGACACAAAAAATAAGACAGCCGGTAACAAAGCCCTCGGTGAAGGTGCCGCAGGTTTTCGAAAACTTCTTTTTTAAAAAATCGCCCAAGCTGTTTATTTGCTTATCAATATCTATAACGGTGCCTACAATAGCGCCTAAAACCATCGAAATTATCGTTATAAGGACGTTTTGGCCGTTAAGTGAACCGCTGATACCTATAAAAAGCGTACAGGCTCCTATGGCAATCATAACTGCATCATTTATCTTTTTCGAAATACCTTTTTTGAACAATAAACCTATTGCACTACCGATTATAACGGTTGCGGTGTTAACAAGTACACCTAACATAATTATCACTTCTTTTATATTAGTAAAAAATCTAACAAAAAAGCCTTGCACTGCAAGGCTTTTTATTGCTTATTAGATAATACGTACTCTGATTACACCTTCGATATCGGAAATATGCTTACTGATAGTTTCGGTATCACATTCGTTAACGTCGAGCATCGTGTAAGCAATTTCACCTCTTGATTTATTAAGAAGGTTTTCAATGTTAACGTTATCCTTTGCTACGATTGTGGTTATCGCGGTAAGCATATTGGGAATATTTTTATGAATAATACAAATACGCTTTTCACCGCTCTTGGGCATAGAAATATTGGGAAGATTTACAGAATTAACAATATTACCGTTTTCGATGTAATCAACCAACTGCTTTGCCGCCATAACAGCACAGTTATCCTCAGATTCGGGAGTAGAAGCACCAAGGTGAGGAATACAAATCACACCGTTAACGCCAATCATTTCATCAGTCGGGAAGTCTACAACGTAGGAAGCTACCTTACCCTGCTCAAGTGCAACAATCATATCGGTGCTGTTTACAAGACCGTCACGGGCAAAGTTAAGAATACGTACGCCGTCCTTCATCATACCGAGAGCGGCGGCATCAATGGTATCCTTAGTATCCTTGGTAAGCGGAATATGCAGAGAAATATAGTCGCAGTTTTCATAAATCTCTTTAATATCGTTAGCACGGATAATGTGGTGAGAAAGGTTCCAAGCGTTTTGGAGAGAAAGATACGGATCGTAACCGTAAACCTTCATACCAAGCTGATTCGCAGCATTAGCTACAAGTACACCAATAGCTCCAAGTCCTATAATACCGAGCTTTTTACCGCGAATTTCGGGACCAACAAAGGCAGATTTACCCTTTTCAACCATTTTGCCTACCTGATCGCCGTTTCCCTTAAGAGTTTTAGCCCACTCAATTGCAGGAAGAATACGACGTGAAGAAATAAGCAAGCCTGCAAGCACGAGCTCCTTAACAGCATTTGCATTAGCACCGGGGGTGTTAAATACTACAATACCCTCATCACTGCAACGGTCGATAGGAATATTATTGGTGCCTGCACCTGCTCTTGCAATAGCAAGAAGGCTATCGTCAAACTGCTCTTCGTGAAGAGCGGCAGAACGTACTATAGCGCCTACAGGCTCCTTAACGTCATCACCGATAACGTATTTGTCATCGAAATTATCAAGTCCGATTTTTGCAATTTTATTATAAGTTTTAATAGGATACATTATGCGTTCTCCTCTTCAAATTTCTTCATAAATTCAACAAGCTTCTTAACACCGTCAACAGGCATAGCGTTATAAATAGATGCACGCATACCGCCAACACTTCTGTGACCCTTAAGATTAACAAAGCCTGCAGCCTTAGATTCAGCAACAAATTTTGCGTCAAGCTCGTCATTACCTGTAATAAAGGGAACATTCATAAGAGAACGGTCTTCAGCAACAACGGTACCCTTGAAAAGCTTGCTGTTGTCAAGGAAATCGTAAAGCATAGCGGCCTTTTCGGTGTTAACCTTTTTCATATAATCAAGACCGCCGATTTCCTTAATCCACTTAAATACAAGGCCTGCAATATAAATGGTATAGCAAGGAGGTGTATTGAACATAGAACCGTTTTCGGAATGGGTTTGATAGTTAAGCATAGTAGGAGTCATATCCATAGCGTTGCCGATAAGGTCATTACGGATAATTACTATAGTAAGACCTGCGGGAGCAACGTTTTTCTGAGCACCTGCATAAAGCACACCAAACTTAGAAACGTCGATGGGCTCAGATAAGATACAGCTGGAAATATCAGCTACCAGAGGTACGTTGCCTGTATCGGGAAGCTCATTCCATTTAGTACCGTAAATGGTATTGTTCATACAAATATGAACGTAGTCAGCCTCGGGATCGATCATATCGGGTGTGATTTTAGGAATATATGAGAAGGTTTTGTCCTCGGAAGACGCAATTGCACGAACCTTACCGTAACGGGCAGCCTCCTTATAAGCCTTTTTAGCCCACTGACCGGTAATAATGTAGTCAGCCTTATTGTTCTTGTTCATAAGGTTAAAGGGAACCATTGCGAACTGTGTAGACGCGCCGCCCTGTAAGAAAAGAACGGTATAGTTATCGGGAATGTTCATAATTTCGCGAAGATCAGCTTCAGCTGCATCAATAATTGCTTGATATTCCTTAGAACGATGGGACATTTCCATAACGGATTGACCGCTTGTACCGTATTCAAGCATTTCTTCTGCTGCAGTTTTAAGAACATCCTCCGGCAACATAGAAGGGCCGGCACTAAAATTAAATACTCTTGCCATAATAAATTCCTCCAAAAAAATGAATATGCTACCATTATATTAAAGACGGCTACATTTGTCAACCACTTTGTGACAAATTTATCAAACTTTTTTGTTCTCCATTTTATCGCACTAAATTTTATTGTTATTTTTCTGTCAATTTGCTTGAAATGTAAGAGCCGTAAACGGCTCTTACGAAATTATTGTTTTTTAAATACTAAAATCCTTGTGTCGTAATCCTTTGTAAGCTGGTAAGGAATACCCGCAGACATAAGTATATCGCCGCCGTAGCACTTCCCTGTTTCTTCGAGAAGATATACAGCATTTACATCGAGTCCTTGAAGCTTCAAATAATATACAGGTGAATTAGGTACTGCGCGCATAACACAGTTAGATACAATAACGGTGTTTTTATCTTCGGAAACAAATTCGTTGCTTACAAAATTTCCGTTTTCAGGGGTAACAAGACGGTAAAGCGAACCGCTGTGGAAAACGGAGCCGAGCTTTTTATAGGTTTTAATTTGCTCCTTAACGGCTTCAATTTCGTTTTCATTAAGCTTATTAAGGTCAAGCTCGTAACCAAACTGACCCATCATAGCAATGTTGCCGCGCGCAGAAATAGGTGTCGTTCTGCCAACCTGATGATTGGGAACTATAGAAACGTGAGCGCCCATTGCAGAATAGGGATAGCACATACTCGTACCGTATTGTATAAATACACGCTCAAGAGCATCGGTGTCGTCACTCGTCCAGGTTTGCGGCATATAATACAGCATACCCGGATCAAAGCGAGCACCGCCTGAGCTACAGCTTTCAAACAGAACGTCGGGAAATTCAGCAACTAATTTTTCAAGAACGGAATAAAGACCGAGAATATATCTATGGAAGAACTCGCCTTGTTTATCAGCAGCAAGCAAAGCGGAACCTATATTACTCATAGTTCTGTTATAATCCCACTTAACATAGGAAATATTAACTGTAGAAAGATTTTCATAAAGACTGTTATATACGTGGTCGCAAACATCCTGACGGGATAGGTCAAGAACAAGCTGATTTCTGCCTTCGGAACGAATCCTGTCCTTAGAGTGAATGCACCAATCGGGATGAGCACGGTAGCAATCGCTGTCGGGAGATACCATTTCGGGTTCGAACCATAAGCCGAACTTCATACCAAGCTCATTAACCTTACGTGCAAGCTGAGTGAGACCGCCGGGAAGCTTTTCTTTATTAACGTACCAGTCGCCAAGAGAACTGTTATCATTGTTACGTTTACCAAACCAACCGTCGTCAAGAACAAGAAGCTCTACACCAACCTCCGACGCTTTTTTGGCAATGTTAAGGATTTTTTCTTCATCAAAATTAAAATAGGTTGCTTCCCAGTTATTAATAAGCACGTAACGCTCAATATCGCGGAACTTGCCGCGGCAAAGCCTTGTACGGTAAAGCTTGTGGAAAATTCTCGACATACCTCCTAAGCCGCAATCGGAATATACAAGCACGGCTTCGGGAGAAACGAACTCCTCACCGCTTTCAAGCTGCCATTCAAAGCCAAAAGGATTAATACCGATAAATGCGCGCGAAGTGTTATAAGGGTCTACCTCCACACCTGCAGTAAAGTTACCGCTGTATACAAGATTAAAGCCGTAGGCATCTCCCATACTTTCGGTGGTATCCTTTTTAACAAGTGCAAAGAAAGGATTGTGCTGAGCCGAGCTGTTACCGCGAGCACTGTCAACAATCTGCTTACCTGTCATTAACGAAACTCTTTCGGGGTGACGCTCTCTGGCCCACGCACCGGGCAGATGGATGAAATCATAGTCGTTATCCTTAAAGTCTACAACTGCAGAAAGAACAGCATCGAGACGAACTCTGTCGGCGCCTGTGTTTATCACTTTAACGCTTCTTGTTATAGCATCAAGCTCGTTAAAGGCGGTATAAGATAAAACAACCTTAATACCGGTAAGCTCATCCTTTAAGGTTAGCTCTAAAGTATCGGCCTCGTCATCGTTTTCAACGTAGGTTGCGGGAAGACATTTTAAGGGCTTCTTACCTTTATATATAATATGCGAATCATACGAAAGTTCAGTAATAAAAGAGCCGTTTTTATAAACCGCATGGAATGAGGGTGTTCTCTGGTCGGTATTACCAAAGGTGCTAAATTCCGAAGGCAGACAATCGCGTGATAATCGAATATCGTTATAATCGCTTGCGCACATATTTCTACGATATTTCATATAGTCCAAGAACATATCGTAATCAAGCTGTTCGCTAACTAACTTTTTGCCCCAATAAAGATGAACCAAAAACCTATCCTTTAAAAATCCGAATACGTAGCTGGTATTTTTAGTTTGCAAATGAAAAATTTTATTTGCTTCATCAAATTTTATCATATTATCCCTCCGCGATGGAAAATTTCGCTATAATTATACTATATCGTACAGCAAATAACAACCATAAAATTTACTAAATACTTAAAGAAAAGTGTTGACAAAACCCTTTGGTTATGCTATACTCGTTTAAGTCCACGGAGAGGTGTCCGAGTGGTTTAAGGAGCTGGTCTTGAAAACCAGTGACTCGCAAGAGCCAAGGGTTCGAATCCCTTCCTCTCCGCCACACCTTTTCAAAAATACGTTTTAAAACGGCTATCATTTGGAGTAGTACTCAAGTGGTGACGAGGCGCCCCTGCTAAGGGCGTAGGTCGGGTAACCGGCGCGAGAGTTCAAGTCTCTCCTACTCCGCCAGAAAAAGACCTATGCTTTGTATCAAAGCATAGGTCTTTTTCAACTAAATCCGTCCTATCGGACGGGATAAATCCCGCTTTCGTGGGATGAAATCACTTCGTGATGAAATCCGACTTCGTCGGGAGATTGGACGGATTTAATTTCATCTGAGGCGTAGCCGAAGATTTCATCTGCATAGCAGATTTCATCCGTGCTTGCACGGATTTCATTTTTTATGTAAGGGTTCGAATTCATACGCAAAAACAGCAAAAATATCTTTTTGGTAGCCCATAGGCAGAAGGAAAACCACCTAAAATGGTGGTTTTCCTTTTATTTAAAGGAGTTCCGGCACTTTGGTCAAGTAATTAATAGGTAAAATTACCTGAAATTTACAAGAATATTGAACGATTTGCTAATAAATTTGAACAATTTGCTATTGTTTTAACACGAAATATGAAATATAATATAGGTGTAAAATTGCACTTTGTGTAGATACAACCAATTTGTAATTTCAAATAATTAAAGGAGTATTGCTTATGTTCAAATCCAACACCATCAAATTAAACAAGCTAATAGGTTTAATTTGCGCTGCTTTGCTTCTTATCGGCTCTCTTTACGTGCCGATGAGCTTTTATGCCAAGGCGGACGAAGTTAATTCCGAAACGGTTGTCACCTTCGAAAACTATCCACACAAAATTTTCGGCAGAGCTTTAAACACTATGTCAATTAAGAATAGTGAAAAAGCAGGTTTTGATGATGACTATGCGTTAAACTTCAATTACGACGGTGACGCAATCGGAATCCACAACGGAGCCGAATACCAGTTAAATACACGCGCCATCTCTACAGATAACTTTGCATTAATCGCAAACAAGGTAGAAGATAACACATTATATAGAGTAACGTATATGAGAAAAGCGGGAGAAAACTGTCAAAGCGACTTTAAAATCAAGTTTGCTACTGCTCAGTCCAGTAATATTTTTGGCGGATACGCTGAATGTTCCGATTCTCTCGTACAAGTAGCATCTGATGATAAAGAGTGGGTTAAAGAGGTTGTATATTTTACCACAAAGCTCAAAGGTGAAGCTTTTAACGCTCTCTTCATCCTATTCAACTCTGCAGATCCTTCAGCCGATGCTTTTGTTGACGCATACGTTGACAACGTTACCGTGGAGGCCGTTACCGGCAACGTTCTATTCTTAAACTACAACAACACTAATATTGCAAACGATATAATTAAAGGTAAGATTGGCGATGCTATTACCCTTCCCACTCCTACCGACTCAAGATGTGAATTCCTCGGTTGGTACGCCGATGCAGAGCTTACCGTACCTTTTACAGCCACTACGCTTGCCGAAGGTTTTACTTACGCTTATGCAAAGTGGAGCGATCCCCCAATTACCTTTGAAAATTACGAATACACAATCGCTAACAGATCCGTTTATACTATGTTTATCAGAAAAGGTGATAAGCTCGGTTTTGATGATAATTACGCTCTAAACTTCTATTATGACGGCGATGCAGAATATGAATACAAAGGAACGACTTATAAATTCTTTGAACGTGCTCGCTCAACCGATAACGGCGTAGTAGTTGCGCAAAAGGTTACCCCAAACACTCTATATAAGGTTTCTTATATGAGAAAAGCCGCCGATGATTGCCAGAGCGATTTCAAAATAATTTTTGCCACTGCTAACATTTCTAACGTTTACGGCGGTTATTCAAGTTACGCCGACTCTTCTGTATCTATTTCGGCTACCGACACCGAATGGGTAAAGGAAGAATTATATTTCTTTACGAAAGAAACCATTGGCAAGGGATATGATGCTCTCTATTTAATGATAAATTCCGCTGATTCTACTGCCAATGCATTTGTTAATGCGTACATTGATAACGTTTCGGTAGAAGCTATTTCCGGACCGGCACTTTTCATACACTCTAACATTCCTTCTATTAAAAATAACGTTATCAGCGGAATCGCAGGAAATTCTTTTGAACTTCCTACACTTACCGACTCAAGATGCGATTTCCTTGGTTGGTATGCTGACGCCGAACTTACTGTTCCATTTACCGCTACCACCTTCGACGAAGGTATTACTAACGTTTATGCAAAATGGAGCGCAATTCCCATAACCTTTGAAAACTATGAGTATCCTATTACCGGCAGAGCGCAGTACAGTATATTTATAAATAAAGGCGACGGTATAGGTATTGATGATAATTATGCCGCACATTTCGTTTTCGATGCTTCCAAATCATACGAATACAACGGCACAACATTTAAATTTCACGAACGCATAAACTCCATAGACAGTTATCTTATTATCGGTAAGGTTGTGCCTAATGCGGTTTATAAAATTACTTATTACCGCAAATCGGGTTCTAAGGCTAAGAACGGCACCGAAATTATTCCTGCAACAGGTAACGGCAGCAATGTTTGGGCTCCGCAATTCAAGCAATACCCATCCAATACCGTTGTAGTTGATACCAAGGATAAAGAATGGATTAAAGAGGAGATATTTGTTAGCCCGACCTTTACCGATCCCGCAGCTAATGCCCTTTTCTTAATGTTCTATTCAGCTGACAGAACGGAAAATGCACGTGCTGACGTATACGTTGATAACGTTAGAGTTGAGAAAGTAGAGCCTCCCTACGTATTCTTCGAATACAATAATGATGAAGGATTTCACCTTTCTCAGGGTGAAGCAGGAGAAAAAATCGACTTCCCTGCCACTCCCACAAATTTCGGTTATAGTTTCACAGGTTGGTACACCGATGCAGAATGCACTGAAAAGTTTACTGCTGAAACCTACGCCGCTGATACTGCCATCACAGTTTATGCAGGTTGGAAGCCCGCCACAACAATTACCTACACCTTTGAGAAATACGACATTCCTCACAGAGGTGAATCACACAGAAATATGCGCCGCGACGGCCATGTTATTTCCTTCAACAAGGCGCTTTCAGGTAATAAGGTTTTAGCTTTCGACAGAACCAAACCTCTTGAAACTCTTTCTTCGTATGCGGCAATTGCATATAAAGACAAAGCCTTCACAGCAAAAGAAAAAACACAATATATAGTTACCGTTAACTATTACATTAAAAAAGCCCCTTCTACTCCTTTTTCACTTTCTCTATCTACCGGACATCCTGACAACTACTGGGCTGTACCTGTGATTATGTCCTCTGTCGATATCGACATAAACGTTCAATCGAATAAATGGCACTCCACAACACTACTCGTTGATGCCAACAAGCTTACCGACATTGCTTACAACGCTCTTTATCTACGTGTAAACGGCGGTGAGGAGGGTATCATTTACATTGACAACGTTGTAATTTCTGCTGTACCTGCCGGTCATTCCGTTGTTGTTATTAACTCTCAAGACAGCAAGGACGTACCCGCCTACATTACAGGTAAGCCGGGCTCCAGCTTTGCTAAAAAGCTTCCGGAGAATCCCAAAAACGGAGATAAGGTTTTCAAAGGATATTATATTCTTTCTGCTGACGGTAGCTTTGCAGAACTTAAAAGAGAAGATATGAAGTTTGCCGATACTGCATTTATAGTTTACGCGCGATTTTTGGAACGTAAGGTAGTACAGGATTTCGATAACAACGCATATCACAGCCCTTTCAAAAAGTATAAAGTTATGTCCACCTTCGACTTTGACTACAGAGTGTACGATAGCGAAGCGGAAGGCAATTCTAAGGATAACGTTACAAGCGGCAGATATTCGCTACACCGTTTAGGAAATTCCGTTCATTATGAAAACGCACTTGTACTTAACACAACCGATAAAATTGCCGAAGGTGAACGTTACACTGTTTCCTTCAAGGTTAAAATGGGCAAGTATAGCCATACAAACGGCGCAATCAAGGTTGTTTCTTCCCGAAACTATGTATACGCGTGGTCAACAACCGGCGACTACTACCCTGTTGTTGCCATAAACGACCTTACCGACGGACAATGGCATGAAGTGTCTTACACCTTTAACTCCGTAGAATCTTATGCAAGTATTCAAACCCCCGGTGGAGTTGAGCTATTCATTGACGACGTCACCTTTACTCTTGCAAACGACGTTCCGTTATCCACTCCTGTAACGTACACCGAATACGTTTCATCACAGCAGGACGAAAACAAAATTGACGTTTCAACTATTATTGATTTATCATTAGATGACAACGGCATAGCTCCTTGGATTATTATAATAATTTGTGTTGGCGCAGTAATTATACTCGGCGGAATCGCACTTATTATTATAAAATCCAATAAAAGTAAAAAAGCATAAGAAAGGACGGTAAATTATTATGAAATTCAAAAGTATAATTTGTTTTATCCTTAGTTTGTCTATGATTATCGGCCTTTGCGCTTGCTCTGCAGCTTCTGTGCCTTCGGGAGTTAACGATGATGGCAGATTCGTTTACGCTGTTACCCGTCCCTTCGATAATGTTGACCTTAACATCGAAAACAGCGCTAAAGAGATTCGTAACGCTATAAAAGACAACTTTGGCGTTGCCGTCACCTATAAAAAAGACGCAGCTTATGAAGATTTCGATGGCAACTATGAAATACTCATCGGTAACACCGACCGTGAGGAGTCTGCCGAAGCTTTAAAGCGTCTTAAAGATAACCGCAATAATCACGCAAGTGATTTTATAATTACTGTTATTGGTGAAAAAATATGTATTCAAGCTATTGATGGTGAAACAATTTACGCCGCGGCAACTTGGTTTATCAATACCTTCTGCCAGTCGCCTGAAACTTGGGCAAAGCTCAAAACAAACTATGAATTTATTTACGAGCATAAGACCGGAAATATTGACAACTCGTCCAACGGAACCGATCTCGGCCTTTATACCGTAGTTCTTCCCCGTTTCGGTTCTTATCTTTACGGTATGAATGCCGAAGAGTTCGTCACAACCTATAATAACTGCGGTTATAACGTTCAGTCTGTTGAAGATTTTGATAAAGAGACCGAATATGAAATACTTATCGGCGACTGCGACCGAGAAATTTCAAAAACAGTTAAAGTCGAGGGCGATAACTACATTATTAAAGTAATCGGTAATAAAATCGTAATTAAAGGTGGCACCGATCTTGCTACCCACACCGCCGTTGCTTACTTTGTCGATGAAATCAAAAAAGGTTTTGAAAGCGGCGCCGGAATAGCTTGGTCTGACGGTCACACAGTTAACGGTAAATACGATGCAACAAAAAAAGACGTATACACCCTTAACTGGCACGACGAATTTGACGCCGCAAAATTAGACTATAATATGTGGAGCGACTACCGTACCGAAGTAAATTCCCCCGCCGGCGCTTCCTGCCTTGGCGGTAACGTTTATTGGCAAAACGTATACGATGAATCTCTGTATAAAGGCAGTAACTTAAAAGACTTAATTTATACTTCCGACGGTTATTTACATATGGGCACCCAAAAGGTTACCGACAAGGACTTTGTCGGCGCTCAGCTTTCAACCTATTGGACTATGATTTTCCGTTACGGCCTTATTGAAATTAAAGCAAACTTAGGCGACGTGCCCGCATGTACTTCCCTTTGGCCTAACGGTTCAACCACTTCAGGCACCGACTTTGAAAAGCGTTTCGGTAACCAAAATCGTACCGTTATGACCGAAATGGATATACTTGAAAACTACGGCAGAGACGACTACTTCACCAGCACCTTGCATTTATGGTGGACAGAAAGAGACATCGCAGGTAACACATACTCCGGACATTCCGGTCTTGGCGGCAGCAAGTACGATACAAAAGGTAAAAACAGTCTTCGCTACAATTACGATAAAGAACGCTATGGCGACGATTTGACCACCGAATTCCACACTTGGTCTTGCTATTGGGACAAAGACAGAATTATATACGCTTTTGACGGAAAGAAGTTCCTTGATTACGAATTCGCTGACAACACTTCTATTTCCGCTCATTGCCTTATGAACTATCATATTATGCGTTGCAGAATGGGCCTTGCTACCTACGGTACAACTTATAAGACCGACGTGCATCCTGAATATACCGAAATGCTTGTTGACTACGTTCGTATTTATCAAAGCGATGCAAAGAATCCTCAGCTAATAACCGGTTGGGACCAGAAAAAGGATTCCGGCACAAGCAAAATCTTCTACCCCAACAACCCAACAGGCGGAGTATACTAAGTATAAAAATCGACAGACTAAAATCTGTCGATTTTTATATTCCTTATTAAGAACTCATATAGATTTAGTAAAATACACACATTTATTACAAATACGCAAAATATTTTGGTTTTTTTATAAAAATTTGTTTTTACCCCTTTATTTTCATACATTTTTTTGATATAATACCATTGTATTTTGTTTTGAAAGGAATTCAAGTTATGGGTGGCTTTTTCGGTGTAGTATCTAATGAAGATTGTGTATTTGATTTGTTTTACGGAGTTGACTATCACTCTCATTTAGGCACTCGTCGTGCAGGTATGGCTGTGTACGATGAAATCGAAGGTTTTGATAAATCTATACATAATATTGAAAACGCTCCTTTTAGAACTAAGTTCTCCGACGAATCCGTTTCTATGAAAGGAAACATGGGAATAGCAAGCATTTCCGATTACGAAGCTCAGCCCATTCTTATCCGTTCACATCACGGCACCTTCGCAATAACCACAGTAGGTAAAATCAATAACGCAGAAGAGCTTGCTAAAATGGTAACCGATGACAAAGCACACTTTTTTGAAATGAAAAACGGTGAAGTTAACCCTACGGAACTTGTAGCAGCTCTTATAAACCAAAAATCAAATTTTGTAGACGGCATTAGGTACGCGCAAAACGTTATTGAAGGTTCAATAAGTATGCTTATTTTAACGCCAAAGGGTATTTACGCCGCAAGAGATAAATTAGGCCGCACCCCTATTTCGGTAGGTGTTAAAGAGGATGGATATTGCTACAGCTTTGAAAGCTTTGCTTATCTTAATTTAGGCTATACCGATTTAAAACAATTGGGCCCCGGCGAAATCACCGTTATGGACAAAACAGGTGTTAAAACTATCGTAAAACCCGGAAAGGATATGAAAATCTGCACTTTTTTATGGATATATTACGGTTACCCCTCCTCTTGTTACGAGGGCATTAACGTCGAAAAAATGCGTAACAATTGCGGACAGGCGCTTGCCCGCCGTGATCATATTAAGCCCGATATTGTTGCAGGTGTACCCGACTCGGGTGTTGCCCATGCAATAGGCTATGCAAACGAATCGGGTGTCCCCTATTCTCGCCCATTCGTTAAGTATACACCTACCTGGCCTCGTTCCTTCACTCCTACACATCAAAGCAAGAGAAAGCTTATAGCCAAAATGAAATTAATTCCTGTTCACGATTTAATTGACGGCAAAAGCCTGCTTTTAATAGACGACTCCATTGTTCGCGGAACGCAAATGCGCGAAACTACCGACTTCCTTTATGAAAGCGGCGCTAAAGAGGTTCATATTCGTCCTGCATGCCCTCCCATTATGTTTAGCTGTAAATATCTCGGTTTTTCACGTTCAGGCTCTGAAATGGAGCTTATAACAAGAAAAACCATTAGCGAGCTCGAGGGCACTACCGACTTAAGCATGGAGGTGCTTAGCGAATATGCCAACCCCGACAGCGAGAAATACCAAACTATGGTTGATGCAATTTGTGACAAGCTTCATTTCACTTCCCTTCGCTATCAGCGACTCGACGATATGCTGAATGCCGTTGGTCTCGACGTAGACAAGCTTTGTACCTACTGCTGGAACGGTAAAGAATAAATTTAAAAGCTCCTGTTTATACAGGAGCTTAATTTTATACATCAAGTGCGATTATATCATCAAGAGTTTCTCTCTTAACCGCTAAATAATCACCGTCTTTAGAAAGCATAACTACAGGCGGGCGAGCAACACGGTTATAGTTTGAAGCCATAGAATAATTATAAGCACCTGTGGTTGCAACGGCAATTATATCACCGCGGCAAGGCTTTTTAATCTTCACATTTTCTTGAATGAGGTCACCCGACTCACAGCATCGGCCTGCTATCGTTGCAACGTAATCCGGCTCAGCGCCTGCATTTGATGCGTTATAAACGGTATATTCCGATTCATAAAGCGCGTAACGGGGGTTATCGGTCATACCACCGTCAACAGAAACATAATTGGTATAGCCTTCGATTTCCTTAACACTGCCAACAGTATAAAGTGTCATACCTGCATCAGCAACAAGGCTTCTGCCGGGCTCCATAAGAATACGTGGTAGGGGGAAATTTTCGTTCTCGCAAATCTTTTTAACCTTAACGGCAACTTCTTCAATTCTTTCACGATAATTGATTATGGGGTCATTTTCAACGTATCTGACACCAAATCCGCCGCCAAGATTAAGAGTATCGGCAGTATAACCAAACATTTTCTTGACGTCAACCATAAAAGAGACCATAACCTCTGCCGCAGTAACAAAAGGCTGTGATTCAAAAATTTGAGAACCTATATGACAATGAAAACCGTGAAGCTTAAGATTAGAAAGAGAAAGCGCAGCTTCAACACCGTTAAAAGCATCTCCTGTTTCAATGGCCATACCAAACTTAGATTCAACCGAGCCGGTTGAAATTTTTTTATGAGTATGCGGATCAATACCCGGGGTAACCCTTAAAATAACATTTTGGCATATTCCCTTTTCTTCTGCAATGCGGTTAATAGCATAAAGCTCATCAAGATTATCAACCACAAAACAGCCTATACCGAGCTCAATAGCAAATATTATATCTTCATCGGTTTTATTGTTGCCGTGGAAAAAGCAATTTCCCGTAGGAAAGCCCGCCTTATAAGCTGTATAAAGCTCACCGACAGAAACAACGTCAACATTAATCCCCTCTTCTGCGGCAATCTCGTATATTCTTTTGCAGGAAAAAGCCTTACTGGCATATTCGGGTACCGAATCAGTAGAAAAAAAGTCGGTAAGAGCGTTTTTATATTCTCGCATACGCTCTCTGATAAGCTCCTCATCAAAAAGATAAAGAGGTGTTCCGTATTTATTTGCAAGCTCAACGGTATTAAAACCGGCAAAAAGAAGCGTTCCGTCTGCCGATACAGTTATGTTCTTACTTAGCATAAAATAACAACCTTTAATTATTTAATATCAATTCCCTGCTTGCGCATCTCCGCAAAAAGCACCTCGCGGTGTTCGGGCTCCATAACGGTAAGCGGAGAACGAAGATATTCATCGCAAAAGCCCATTGCAGCCATTGCAGACTTTACGGGAATAGGATTAACCTCACAGAACAGCGCGTTGATAAGAGGAAGTAATTCAAGCTGAAGCTTAGCAGAGCCTGCTACGTCGCCGCTAAAGAACCTATCGCAGATTTCAACACTCTTTTTAGGCAAAGGATTGGAAAGAACAGAAATACAACCCTTGCCGCCTAAAGCAAGAATCGGAACGATTTGGTCATCGTTACCCGAATACACGTCAATTCTGTCTCCCGCAAGGTGAATAGTTTCAGCAATTTGAGAAATATTACCCGAAGCTTCCTTAATTGCAACAATATTAGGATGATCTGCAAGCACGGATACAGTTTTAGGCTCAATATTGCAACCTGTTCTCGAAGGAACGTTATAAAGAATTACAGGAGCGGTAGATGCATCGGCAATAGCCTTAAACATTTCAATAAGGCCTTTTTGAGTTGCTTTATTATAATACGGTGTTACTACAAGAACGCCGTCTACACCGCACTCACAAGCGTGCTTTGTAAGTTCAATTGCATATGCGGTATCGTTAGAGCCGGTACCTGCAATAACGGGAACTCGGCCTGCAACTCTTTTAACTGAAAAATCAATAGCTGCTCTATGCTCTTCATCGGTAAGAGTGGAGCCTTCACCGGTAGTACCGCAAACAACAAGTGCATTTACGCCTTCGGCAATTTGCCAATCAATAAGGCGACCAAACGCTTCATAATCAATACCGTTTTCATTAAGCGGTGTTACAAGCGCGGTACCGATACCCGTAAAAACTGTCTTTTTCATAATAAATGCCTCCAAAGCTTTTTTACAATAAAAAATAGCCGACAAATCGGCTATCAAAATCTGGTACTCAGGAAAAGAATTTTGTACCGGTTTCGATAGCACTCCGCAGATTACTGCGACAGTAAAGTGAATATTATTTCAAATTACCAGAATACCTCCCACCGGAGGACATCTTCGGCGACCGTTCCTTTCACAGCACATATTTCCCCGTCGGGCATTAAACGTGATGCTAATAATAACAAATCGCGCCTCTATCTTTTATTGCAGTAATTTTAACATATATTACAGCCGATGTCAATAGTGACAAATATATAAATATTATTAAACTTAAGGCTATTTTTTTGCCAAACTTAGGAAAGAAGAAATATTGACATAGCGACAACAAAAATGTATTATATATAATATATAGTTTATACTAATATAATAGCGTTTCCTGAAAGGAGTCTCTTTATGACTAAAGAAAAATATAACCTATGGTTAGATAAAGCCGTACTTGATCCCGACTTAAAAGACGAGCTTTTAAGCATCAAGGATGATGAGGAAGCTATATCTGACCGTTTTTACAAAGATCTTGAATTCGGTACAGGTGGTTTGCGTGGAGAAATCGGAGCAGGCACCAACCGTATGAACGTATATACTGTCGGAAAAGCTACCCAAGGGCTTAGCGAATACGTTAACTCGGTAAACAAAAACGGCAGTGTCGCAATAGCTTATGACAGTAGAATCAAATCTGACGTATTTGCCCGTACAGCCGCATCGATTTTTGCAGCAAACGGAATTAAGGTTTATATCTATCCTGAGCTTATGCCGACCCCAATGTTATCCTTTGCGGTTAGATATTTCGGCTGTGATGCAGGCGTAGTAATTACTGCCAGCCACAACCCTGCAAAATATAACGGCTATAAGGCCTACGGACCCGACGGTTGCCAATTAAACCTTGAAGCAAGCACCTACGTGCTTTCCATTATGAATAAGGTTGACACCTTCGAGGGCGTTAATAGCATCGACTTTGATGATGCAGTAAGGCAAAATAAAATCGAATACATCAGCAACGAGGTTATTGAAAAATACCTTGACGAGGTGCAAAAATGCTCAGTTGC
The DNA here is from genome assembly GCA_017474125.1 of Clostridia bacterium. GTDB lineage: Bacteria > Bacillota > Clostridia > Oscillospirales > Acutalibacteraceae > SIG607. Next base: position 23,307 of record JAFVIF010000030.1, on the reverse strand, counting down.
CGCAAATATCGATTTATCTAAGCTTAACGTAATTTACACTCCCCTTCACGGTAGCGGTAATAAGCCCGTTCGAGCAATACTGAACAGAATAGGCATCAAAAACGTTACAATCGTTAAAGAGCAGGAATTACCGGACGGTAACTTCCCTACTGCACCTTACCCAAACCCCGAAATCAAGCAGCCCTTTGAAATAGCACTAAATTTAGCTAAAACCGTCAATCCCGATTTATTACTTGCCACCGACCCCGACTGTGACCGTGTCGGAATTGCCGTAAAGCACAACGGTGAGTATCAGCTTATGACAGGCAACGATGTTGGCGCTTTACTTTTTGATTACATTTTACAGCGCAGAACAGATAACGGCACAATGCCTAATAATCCCATTGCGGTTAAAACAATAGTTACTACCGATTTGTGCAAAAAAATCGCTGCTGAGCGCGGTTGTGAGCTTATCGACGTTCTTACCGGCTTTAAGTTTATAGGCGAGCAAATCGGCATTTTGGAAAAATCAGGTGAAGAAAACCGTTACGTTTTCGGCTTTGAGGAAAGCTATGGCTATTTAGCAGGTAGCTACGTTCGTGATAAGGATGCTGTTGTTGCTTCTATGCTTATATGTGAAATGGTTGCATACTATAAAGACAAAGGAGTTACTCTTGTAGACGTTCTCGAAAACATCTATAAAAAACACGGCTACTTCTTCTGTTCCCAGAAAAATTACACCTTTGAGGGCCAATCGGGAATGGAACATATTTCCGATATAATGACTTCCCTTCGCACCAACCCTCCGTTAAAGCTTTTGGGATCTGACGTTGTAACAATTAACGATTATGCAAACTCTCTTTCCATAACCCCAAATAACGGAAAGTCAGTCGCAATAAACCTACCAAAATCCAACGTAATTTCATTTATTGCTGCCGATGGATGTTCTCTTATCGCCCGTCCTTCGGGAACCGAGCCTAAAATCAAGTTTTATCTTAGCTCTGTAGCAGCAACCCGCGACGAGTGTGACAAAAAGCTCACCGAGCTTGAAGATATAACCAAGCAATTAATTTAACCAAAAAACAGTCGGATACTTATCCGACTGTTTTTATATAAAAAAGTGGCTTCTTTCAAAGAAGCCACTTTTTAAATTAACCTGTAATACCTACACGATCGATACTCTTAACGAATTTACGTTGAAGAATAATATACATAATAAGCATAGGCGCAATGAACAAAATACAAGCCGCACACTGTGTAGCAGTAAGCTTTGCACCACCCCAAACGTTATGCAAGGTGGTCATAACGGCTTGAATATTCGAAAGACGAACTGCAAGAGGCATAGCTTCAGCATCGTTCATATACATAATTGCCAAATAGTAATCGTTCCAATGCCATATAATAGAGAAAATAGAAACGGTGGTAATTACAACGCCGGATGAAGGCAGAGCAATTTTGGTATAGGTTTTGAAAAGACCGGCACCGTCAATCCAAGCGGCTTCTTCAAGCTCTCTTGGAAGTCCCTTGTAGAACTGCATATAGATATAAATAATAATACCGGAACGAAGACCAACAGCAAATATAGATGGCAAATAGAATACAAATCCTGTATTAAGAATATTAATTCTAATTCCTGCACCGCTGATTTTGTTAATCAAACCAATAATTCCGAATAAATCAAGGTTAGCAAAGTTCATCATCTTAGGAATAATAATCATCTGATCGGGAACAAGAATTGTAAGGATCAGCATAAACATTAAGATAGATTTACCTCTAAACTTGAAACGAGCAAGACCGTAAGCAACTAAGGAACAGGATAAAATCTCAAGGAATGCGGCAACCAATTCAAAAAGAACGGTGTTTTTAAGCGCGTTGAAGAAATCAAGAGCACCCATAGCCCAGTCATACCACAAGCCGGTAAAATGCTTCGGAATCCAGAAAACGTTAGGATCCGACCAGTCAATAAGATCTTTAACGGAATTAGAGATCATATAGAAAAGCGGGTAAAGAACAACATAGCTAACAGAAATCAAAAGAGCGTATCTGAATATTGAAATTAATACGGAAGAAATAACTCTTTTTGTTCTGTAAGCCGCAAGTGAGGAAGCGTTAGAGGTTTTTTCCGAATTTCCGGAACCAAAGAGCTTATTAATAAATTCTGCCATGATTCAAACCTCCTTATTCCCACTTCTTGGCACAGAAATGATTGAATGCAAAAAGAATTACACCGAGAATAGCACCGATTATGCAGAAGTAAACCCACAAAATAGCGGAGCTTTCTCCAAACATCTGAGAACTGATAAGGTTGTAAGCCTGCTTAATAACCTTATCGGTCTGAGAAGTCATAAGTTCAACCATTGTAAATACTGTTACCAGAGTAATAACACGTGAAAGTGATGGGAAGGTAATAAACCAAAATTCTTCCCAAGCGGTAGCACCCTCAACCTTGGAAACCTCGTAATAAAGGTCAGGTATTGACTGCATACCTGCAATAAACAGAATAATCTGAACACCGCATTTCCATACAAGGTTCATAATCTTGGTTATTGCATCATTGAAATACTCACCGATCTTCTCGGGCAAGCCGGTCCACTCAACGAGTTCGGTAACGTTAATCATATTAGCAGAAACCGCTTCATCTGTAGTGCCGCTAACGTTAGAAACGCTGCTGGTATCACCGATAATTGTACCGAGAATAACACCGCTTGCTATAATAACGGGAAGGAAGTAGATTGCACGGAAGAAAACTCTTCCCTTAAACTTCTGGTTAAGCATAAGAGCAAGTATAAGACTGAGTACAAGTATAATTGGGAAAGAGTAAGCAAACGTACCAACACCTGCTGCAAGGTTATCGGGGAAATACTGATCAACAGTGAAGATATACTTAAGGTTTTCTAAACCCACAAACTTAGTGTTAAGCGCGCCGGTTACAAGAGTAACCTTACAGAAGGTAAATATAAATGACTGGAAAATAGGAATGATAAAGAAAATAATCAAACCGAATACCCAAGGCGCAACACATATCCAACCATAGCGCTCCTTAAGAGCTTCAATACCTCTGGCATGAATACTCTTCTTAGGCTTACTAATCTTATCTTTTTTAGCCATTATTACTTACCTCCTTTCCGTAAATATAAGATCCTGCCTCAACGTTACCGAGTTCGGATTCGTACGCTACGTCACCGTAGTTTACATAAACCACAATACCGTTATCATAAACAACCTTACGCACATCGGTATTTATGCAAACGTGATTTACGATGTGAGCATCTTCAATTGCTTTGAAATAATCGGTATTAGCATTAATAGTAGCCACAAGACTTTCAGCATTATCTTCATAAACTACGGCGTTGAAAATCTGAGAAATAGAAGTAAGAAGATCGTTGTCATAGTTGTTAATAAGGCTGTATCTTAACGCAGAGCCACCTTCAACACAACGAAGAACGGTAAGATCTTTGTTAGTAGTAGTGTTAACTGCAGTACCAAACATAGGTACGTGTCCCTTTAATACAATTTGATAGAAAGGAACGTCGTAATCAAAAATAGAAAGCATAGAAGAACAAATAGGTGCTTCAATAATTACGTCGGAATTGATAGCAGCATAATCGTTAGCTTGATTAGCAAGCACCTTAAGACCGGCTTTGTTCATAGTCTGCAAAATTGCAGAAACGTCGTTACCCATATTTGCTTTGGCAATAGTACGGTTAGCGGCATAATCTGAATACGCAAGAGAGGTAAGCTTTCTAAAGGATATACCCTGAATATCCATAGACTTAGTGAAATCAGCAGCTTTGTCAGCAAGTGCGGAATGCTCATCACGTCCAACAAGATAAGACATAAAGGATGACTGACTATCACCTAATCTGTAAGCATAGAAACGAGTATAAACGTGACCGGGTCCCTTTGCAGAGCCACCGCTTGTAACGGTAAGACCAAGGCCGTTAGAGTTAAAGTGCACAAGGTCAAAATCTAAATAAAGATCTATGCCAAGCTCTTTACATTTAGCGGAAAGCTCCTTAGCCTGAGCTTCGGTACCTATGTTTTTGGCAAGCTTAAGGTTACCTGCAGGCTTGCCTACGTCGATACCCGAAGAACCGAAACCAACTAAATCAGCAACGAGAGGAAGCTGAAGCTTGGAATCAAGCTCGGTAATAATTGTTTCTGCTTCTTTTACGGTAGTAGTTGCAAATACTTCCTTAGTAGGCATACCTAAGAAAGAAGTATCAAGCAAGCTACCGCCCACAAGCGAAATACCTGCCGAGGCTTTTTCTGCCTTATCGGTCATTCCTCTTTCATTCTGGAGGAATTCACGATAACGTTTAGCCATTCCAACGTAGGAAGCGTCCTCGCCGCTTAAGGGGTAAAAGCAAACAGACATAGGAGTATGTGCGTATTGCTCAGAATACTGAAGTCCGTTAGCAACCTTACTTGCAATATTGGTACCGCGAATTTTAAAGGTAGCATACAAACCGGAATAACCGATTGTTGCGTTTCCAATATCACCCTCAATAAGGGCTGTTTCAGCACCTTCGGAAATTATTGCAACAACGCCTTTATCACCGTTTTTAGCACCGAAAACAGGCATTCTGATATACTCTACAGGGTTTGCTCTAATACCCATATAATCTCTTTGAAGAGCATCATAGCCATAAACCTCGTTAGAGAAATACGTACTGATTTCTTTGCTGTTATTCGCATTGATAATTGCTCCCGATCCCGAAGGATAGAAAAGATACGCATCCTCATCAATATTGGGAACAGATACAAAAAAAGGAGAAATAGAAACCTTATGTAGTATGTTATCACCTGATTCGGTAATCTCTTCGGGAACGATAGTCATTTTAATACCATCATCAAGAAGAGTGTAAATAACAGGGATAGAAATATCGGCGTTATCAAAATAATAAATCAGCTTAAAGCCGTTACCATCAGCCGTTTTCTCAATAGAATAGGTTTTAGTTTTAAGAGAACGAACGTAGCCGTTAGCAGTTTTTGTAGCAAAGTTATTAACGGTATCTACGTACTCTATAATAATGTTTGACTCAAGCTTAGGATGATTTGTAATCGGAAAACCGTTATCGCCCACCCTGCTTTCAAGCTTTTCGGAGGGAGTAGCACAATGATACTCCCCTGTAACCTTATCACGGAGAAGAATTCGGTAATTCTCAGCATCCCAATGAAGCTCGTAAGCAGAAGAATCGTTGGTTATCATAAAAGAATCAGAGGTTTTATTAGTATGCTCCTTATCAAACTTCAACGGGTCAATAAGAACTGCGTTCGAGGAACCGCATGCGGCTAAAGAGAGAACCATAGCCAAGCATAATACTATAATCAAAGCTTTTTTGAATATTTTATTCATTTTAAGTTCTCTCCTTTCATCGATACATAAATTCACGGTAAATAGTTCCTAAGAACATAAACACCTGCTGAACAAGAATTACAATTACTATACCGAGGAACACAACTATAAGTATGCCTAAAAGTGACATAATGGAAGTTCCTACAAATTTTCCGAAAGAATAGTCGTGAACAATAATGGTACCCATAATAAGGATATAAGCTGTAAACAGCTGCATTACAGTTACGAAAATATTTAAGAATGCGGCTTCGCTGGCAAGAATTGCGTTAGAAGCAATGGTATAAACAATATTAGAAATAATCAGAGGAACAAGACTGTAAGAGGTAACAACGAATATCTCGCGCATTTTACCCTTACCTTCTTGAAGTGTACATACACCCCAGTTACATATTGTCCAGAGAAGAACAACACCAACTGTTTGGAGAAGTACAAGCAAAGAGTTAAAGCTCGTATTATTGGGAGACTTAAACAAGAAACCGCTTTCAGTTTGCATAATAGTTGCGGTAACGTAGTATATAACGATTAGTATAAATCCGATTAGCACAGAACCGCGTTTCTTCTGCTTAACCTCGTTAAATACCTCACCGGGATGCAACATTACTCTGGAAAGAAGCTTTAATTCTTGGTTTTTAAGTATAACAATATTCTTCTTACGCTTAAAGTGAACAAATAGAATAATTGCAACAACCAAAACAAGCAGAACACCGGCAACTACATAAATGTATTCCTCGATAAAGCTGGTACGAACAAACTCGAATGAAAGAGAATAGGTGTGATAGTCAAAGCCTATCTTTGCATATTCCATTGCTTTATCGTAATCACCTGCAGCGTAGTATACTCTGGCAATACCCGAATAAGCCACCTGACAGTTACGGTCATTCTTAAGCACCTGCTGCCAAAGAGGAAGTGCCGCCTCGTAGTCACCGCTACGAGTAAGGTTGCCCGCCTCCATAAGAACTCTACCGTGATCATTAAGCTTAAATACGGTCATACATTTTTTGGTATCGTCAAGAACAATAATATCCTTCTCGGAATTAAGATCGATAGCCGAAACCATCATAAATGTGCCGTCCTGATCTCCGTTACCTGCAGAACCGCCGCCAAAGGTATTAAGCATATTACAGTCGTTATCAAAAATTGAAATATAGCCGGAACTGTTATCGTAAGTATAAATGTAATTATCCTCACTTACGGCGAGACCCTCTACGTTAGGATAACGATAATCGTTACGTTTCGGCAGGGATGCGTGAAGACTGAAGGAAACACTGTCAGACTCAAGAATATTAAGTCCGCCGGGACTCAAACGTTTAACCTGACCTTTTTCTATACCCTTTTTAGTACGACCGGTTGCTGTATAGATAAAATCCTGTCCATCAACGTAAAGATCGGTAAACTGGAAAGGAAGCTTACGCTCTGCGGTAGCTCTTCTTTCATCAGTCATTATAAGGCCTTCCCAAATTCTCTTAAAGAATTCAACAACGGTTGTAGGCACTGTATTTGCACCGAAGAAGCCGAGGAAATCGCCATTGGGAGAATAAAGTATAGCACCGTAATATGAACCATCACTCAAAACGTAAATGTAATTACTGGAGTCTACAGCTATCTTCATAGGACGATATTTAAAGTCTTCAGGAATAAGGTTTGAATCAGGTAAGAGCAAGGGATCACCTATTAGCTTACCGTCAAAATCAGCCAAAAGAACACGTTGATTTTCGGTATCACAAACGTAAATTATGCCGTCGGCAGATACAACAATACTTTCAGCCTTTGCATAATTATAAGAAGTACCGTCTTCAGCAACCAATTCGCCAATTGTTTTTACATAATCATACTTCTTATCAAATATGTGAATTCTTGATGTAGCACCGTCAAGAACATAAACCATATCGTTAGTATCAACCGATACGTCGGTAAAGGAATTAACGTCTACACCGATTACGTCCTCACTAAAGTAGGTTTTATAATAGTTGTACATACCTGTAGCACGCACGGGCTTATCATGACCAACGTTGGCACCGTTCCAATAAGTAAAGGTATCGTAAGGAATGTCACCAAATTCCTTGATAAAGCCATTGGTTGCCGATGCAGGTATGGTTCCCACAACAATCACTAAGGCAAGGAGAACTGTTATAAAACGAATAATTCTGTTTTTCATTTATTAAATCCTCCTTAACCTTTAATGCCGGCGCTACTCATAGATTCCTTAATACTACTCTGAGAAATCATATATACAAGAATAGGAGGAATCATCATAATTACGGTTACTGCCATGGCACTACCCGAACGAGCAATACCACCTGCTGTGATCTGTGACATAATAGTAGGTAAGGTTTTAAGTGTTTCACTGAAAACGGTACCATCGGGAATAGCGGCCCATACGTCACGGAAACCGAAAAGCGTAAGAGTAAGCAAACAAGGCTTAACTATAGGCAGAACAATCTGCCAGAAAATTCTGAACGGCCCCGCTCCGTCTATTCGCGCTGCTTCCAACAACGCGACCGGTAGCGCGCCCTCCATATACTGCTTCATAAGGAATACACCCATGGTAGAAGCAATGTGAGGTAAGATCATAACCCAATAGGTATCTATCATACCTGTATATGAATATATGAGATAACGAGGAATACCAAGGGTATAACCGTTAAAGAGAAGCGCGAACTGTACAAGCATAAAGATAACCTTTTTGCCGTAAATTTCGCTTCGAGCAAGTACGAAGGCAGCCATGGTAGCTACAACAACGTAAAGGAAGGTACAAACAACAGAAACGAAAAGACTGTTAAATATGTATCTTGAAAGCGGAACACGAAGGTTAGAAAGCAAACCGGGAAGAGCAAGATAGTTTTCTAAAGTAGGACGCTGCACCAAAAAGCTTGGTGGGAAAATCATAAGCTCATCCAAGGGCTTAAAGGAAGTAGCAATGGAGTATACGAGAGGAAGAACCGAGAAAGCACCGAATGCTACTAAGAACAAAATGTAGAAAAAGTTACCGACTTTAGAACGTGTGTAGCGTTTAGCCTGACTCTTTTTCGATACTCTCATAAATACTCGCTTACCTGCCGAGTTATATTCTTTAGCACGAAACATTCTTATTCTCCCTCCTTTAATCATTTCCAAGGCTATTAATAAGCCTCTTAATTAACGAACGCGATAGCGCCATCATAATAAACAGAATTACAGACATTGCGGAAGCGTAACCCATTTCATAACGAGTACCACCAACGTCGGACAGGTAGGAAACGATGGTATCAACGCAATAGCTAACGGAAGGATAACCTGCCATTTGAACAGCAATAGCACTAACGGAGAATGCACTTGCAATCTGCATAACAGCACTGAAAAGGAGCATATGCTGCATTGCGGGAAGAGTTATATACCAAAGCTCCTGCCAACGGCTTCTGATACCGTCAATAGCGCCTGCTTCGTAAAGCTCGCCGTTAACGTTTTGAAGACCTGAAATGTTAGAAAGGAAGGATACACCCATACTTTGCCACAGCTGTACAATAATAATAATCGTAGGCAGATATTCTGCATTAGATAACCAATAAATAGGCTCCTGAATAAATCCCATAGAAAGGAGAGCACTGTTTATGTAACCATAGCTGTCACTACTAAAGGCAACCTGCCAAATAAAGTAAGCGTTACCTACAAGAGAAGGACAGTAAAACATAAATGAAAGCAGTGTTCTTATAAAGGGAGAAAATTCGTTAATGAACCAAGCAAGAACGAATGCAAGCAGGAAGCCTGCGGGTCCCGTAATTACCGCAAATACGAGAGTATTTTTAACGGTTGTCATAAAAATGTCGTCACCAACAAGAAGGCGAACATAGTTATCCAAGCCGTTAAAATCAAGAGTCTTAATCATATCAAAGTTGAAAAAGCTTAAGACTAATGATGCAAGAATAGGTAAAACGGTAAACAAAATAAACATCAAAAGGAAAGGAGCAAGTAATACGTAATATGGAACACTTTCCTTGAAACTCATTTGTTTACTTTCAATTTTCTTAGGTTTCTTAGCCATAATTTATGCTCCTCCTTTCTCAGCTGTATTCAGCAATCTTACGTTTAATTTCGTTGTTAGCTTCAAGAGTCCACTTAGTAAGCGAATCCTTAGGAGTGCTATCCTTATTAACAACGCTCCAGAAAGCCTGGTCAACTGAACGAGATACGTAGTAACTACCGGGAACCTCAGGAACCTCAACAATCCAATCACGCTGTGCGAGAAGAATCTTAAGGTCATCGCGCTCCCATGCCATATCCTCAAATGCTTTAAGGTTGGCGGTTGTAATACGAGAAATAGTACCAATCAAAGATTCAACGTTGGTGTTATAACGAGATTGAACCTCTGCGGAAGTCCACCACTTAAGGAATGTCCAAGCCTCGGTTTGATTCTTAGAGGTAGCAAGAATTGAACAGCCTGTACCGGAACCGGAAATGGTTCGGTTAATATTACCGTTTTCATCCTTTACACCGGGGATAAGAGCAATACTCCAACGACCGGCAATTTCAGGAGCAGCTTCTGCAAGAGTGGTATACTGAGTATAAGCCATAATACCAAGAGGCATAGTACCTACACGGAAACGGTTATAGAAGCTTGCTTCGGTAGGAATCTTATACTTAGTGTACATATCAGTCCAATAAGTAAATGCCTGCAAAGATGTGGGAGAATCCATCATACAGCGGTTTCTCTCAGCGTTATAAAGCTGACCGTCTTCACCATGCTGCATAAGAACAGAACAGAAAAGATTCAGACCGCCAACACCGGTGTTAACGGTAGCGGCATTACTTATCTTAGTGTAGGGTAAATAAGAGTTCATATTGTTACGCTGAAGAACTGCAGTAACAGCAAGGTACTCATCCCAGGTTTGAGGAACATCAATTCCTAACTGTTCAAAAATATCATGACGGTAGAACATCATATAGAATGACTGCTGATCTGGAAGTGCGTAAACACCACCGTTATATTCGTAAGGAATAGAAGCGGTACTACCGAAACGAGGAAGAATATCCTTATAATCCGGGAACTGAGTAAGATCAACGAGTGCGCCACGAAGCGCAAGGTTAACAGGTGTAGAACGGGCAAGATGTAACGATAGGTCAGGAGCATTGCCCGAGAGCATACCTTTAATAATATCGGCATTAACAAGCTCAAGATTTACACTTACTGAATAGCCAAGTTCCTTTTCAGCATAAGGAACAAAAGACTCGTTTATAAGATTGTTAAGAACCTGAGCCTGATCACGGCCCCAGTTAACCCAAATCTTGATAGTTTTGGCGCCGCCCTTTAAAACAGATACACGGCTGTAAGACTCATCGAAGGAAGCGAGGAATCTGCGGCATCCGAAGGAAAGGTTAGCAAAGAAGTTTGACTCCTTAAACTTGAACTCCGAACCGGCAGGAATAATTTGCATTTGGTCGATAGAAACCGACATTGCCTGCATTTCATATAACCAAGAGCTCAAGGTGGTGTACTGAGTATAGAAGTCAGATACGTAAAGATGCGATTCGTACTTTTCCTTTCTCATAGAATCAATAACACGAACCATATTATTGATGGCTGCAATGTAACTGCTTCCCTTTTCACCTGAAAGTCGTTTCATTTCATCAACGAGAGAAGTGAGCTCGGTAGAGAAATTTAAAAGACGGTTTTCAAAATCAGGAACGGTTCTGAAAAGCTCGTAGTCACGATTTCTATCGGGAGATTCACTGGTAATCATTACAACTTCAATATAGAAGCTACCGATTTCAGAGGTAATATTCTTTAATTTATAATACGAGGAAGCAAGATTGCCCATAGTACCGGTAAGAGAAAGAGTATGAGTACCTTTGGTAAGATAGAAATCATAAAGCTCTTCGCCGTTACCGAATTCAAAGGTTTGCCAACCTGTTTTGTAGTTAAACTGAAGAGTTGCGCACTCCTTGAAGGGAGTTTCGCCATCAATACGAAGATGACGATATGAGAAACCGTTAACAACAAGGTCCTGCTTGAACAAAATGCCTAAATTATAAAGACCGTCCGCAGGTACGTTGATATTCCATACAATTTCCTGATTAGGCATTTCCCAGTTTACGCCACCGATGTAATTAATCTGTGACAAGGTAGGACTGGAAGGAGTTACAAGATTGGAAGAGTTATCTGCATAAGGAACCAAGGAACGAGTGCTCTTAATATCAGCTCTTTCGCCTTCAATTACAATGGGCTCTGCAGCAACGCTCTTATAACCGTTAGCCTTATATTGTGCCGAAACCTCAGCGTATGTAGGTGCACTGGACTCCGGAACAGCAAGACAGACCTTAGATATAGCGATTGATTCGGAATCGTTATTCAAAATGGTTACGGTGTGAGTACCCTTGGTAAACTTAAATTCCATAGGATAAACAGAAGCACCCGATGCATCAAAAGCAGCCTTGGTAACATAGCCTTCGTAGGAAATCTGTTCGGGAGCAAACTGGTTACCAACGTCATCGGTACGGAAATCAGTTGCATCCATCCACATTCTGGGAAGTTCAAGAGCAGAAGCTTCGTCAAACGGGAATTTTCCATCAATTTGAATACCGAAATCAAGGTCGCGCTCCGAGGAATCAAGAAGACCGTATTCAAACTCAATGTTGTATACAGCTTCTTCGGGAATATCAAAAGTGTAGGTTACACTGCCGTTACGGCTTTCCCATAAGAGCACATCTTTTTTTCCGAACTTTTCTCCAACCTTAACGCCACTGCCGTTTTCGGAGGTATAATTAATAGCAGGAATTGCTATATCCTCCTTTGCAGCAGGAACGCCGGCATTTGAATTCTGATACGAAACGTAGTCAGAACCGGAGCCTTCAACAAGCTTATCAACCGTATCGGTTGCGGCTGTCGAATCGGAAGCCGAAGCAGAGTTTTGATTATCCTCCGGAGCTGCCATTACAGAAACAGAAGCCGCGGAAAACATCATAACAATTGCTAACAGCCAGGCTAACATTCTTAGTGTTTTCTTTTTCATTTTGCCACCCTCGTATATAGATTTAATATCTTAACACAGCAAAAGCTGTAAATATTAGCAAATAATTAATTGTACCGTATTAAACGGGATCGGTCCATATGCTTGGATCATCGTAATCGATACCCGAAGAATTATTATCCTGCTGATCACCCGAAGAGGCGTCGGAAGCATCGGAAGAAGTATCGGAAGAATTGGACGAATCGGATGATTCGCTACCGTCGGAAGCATCAGAGCCGTCAGAAGAGCTTGAGGAAGAACTGTCGGTACCGAAAATATCGTCAGCGTCGAGAGCGTTATCATCATCGGTTGAGCCGGAAGTTACCGATGACGACGGAGCTTCACTCGGCACAGAAGAATTGCCGCCGTCTTCAGTCTTGTTACCGCAAGCAGCAAGAGTAAATATTAATAATAAAGAAAAAGCAAATACTACTATTACATTAAATATAAAACGCATATCATACTCCAATTAGTGATTTAGAACAAATCCGCGCAAATGGTTTTAAGCAAATTTAACACAAAAAGTCGAAAAATGCATAAATAGACCCAATAATGCAGAATAGTTCTTATATAGAATACTATGTTTTGGCAAATAAATCTACAAATATATACTGAATTTTATAAAAAATATTACGAATTTATTAATTTGATTTGTAGGTTTTGTTAATTTAATTGACAATTTAATGAATGAATAGTATAATTTTAATGGATTTTGATAGCAAAATTGCACAATGCCAACAGAAAAATAGCCAAATCACGGCACAAACAAATCATAAAATATTTTAAAATTTTATCATTCATACAATTTTTAGTGAAATTCAGGAGTTTTTATGTATCAAATCAAAGTTTTTGATGAATTTATTTACAATCACAACAACGACATCGCGCTTAAGCTGACCAGCAAAAGTGTTTTTGCCGGTGAAAACATTTCAGTAAGCGCAAAATACCCTTATTTTGAAATTTGGCTTATGCAATCTCCGCGCTGTTCATTCACAACCACTAAAAATAATTATGACGTAAGTGACGGTGACATATTAATTTTTTCCAGTGAAGACAGTACCGAAATAATCAGTGCTGACAGCAACGCTGTTTTTCTATGTCTTCAAATCGATCCGTCGTCTTTCGGAGAGATGCTGCCCACCTGCCCCATTTTTGATGAGTACAGTTTTTTCTCAAAGCATTCAAAGGGTTTTAAAAACATTATTGCTATGAACAACCCCGTTGCCAAGGTTTTAAAGGAGGAGCTACTGAGAATAGCAGATGTTTTCACCGTTAAACAGCCGGGTTATGAAATGGAAATTCTGCAATACAGCGCAGCTATACTTTTAACTATCGCTCGCGACACAAATTATCATACAATCAGCGAAATTATGTCGCCGGTTGATGCTTATTCGAAAAATTACAAGATTTTAAAAAAAGCCATTGATTATATTGATTCCCATTTAAATGAAGAACTTACACTTGAAAAAATTTCAGCGGTTGCAGAATTAAGTCCTAACTATTTTTCCAATATTTTCCGAGAGCAAACAGGAGTTAAGCTATGGGATTACATAGGCGAAAAGAGAATTATTCTCGCTACACAGTTACTTATTGAATATCCCAACGATTCAATTATTTCAATAGCGTTAAAATGCGGCTTCAACAACTGTCCCAATTTTAACAGAGCGTTTAAAAAATACACAGGTCAAACTCCAAAAAAATACAAAACATCCATTTTAAGACAGGAGAACACGTTATGACGAATGAAGAAAAGATAAGCAGAATCAAATATCTGGTTGATTTTCTCAATAAATGCGCCGATGAATACTACAACGGTTTCACTCCCACCCTTTCCGATGCTCAGTACGACGAGCTTTTTGATGAGCTTTCGGCTCTTGAGAAAGAATGCGGCGTAATTCTTGCAACGTCCCCCACGCAACGCGTAGGTTACGAGGTTTTGGGAGAGCTTCCAAAGGTAACACATAAAATACCGCTATTAAGTCTTGCTAAAACTAAAGACCCTTCCGATATAGTAAATATGGTAAAAGCCAACGAAGGATATCTTGCTCTGAAAATCGACGGACTTACCGTTGAACTATTATTTGAAAACGGCATTTTAACCGAAGCATCAACTCGCGGCGACGGTACCGTCGGTGAAATTATTACTCATAATGCCAAGGTATTTAAAAATATCCCAAGAAATATTCCTTATAAGGGTCTGCTCAGAGTAACCGGTGAAGCGTATATCGACATTGCTACATTTGATGCTATAAACGAAAAAATTGAAAACGATGAGGAAAAATATTCAACTCCAAGAAATTTGGCGGCAGGCTCTGTAAGACAGCTCGATTCCGCAGTTTGTAAAGAACGAAACGTATGCTTTATGCCTTTTAACGTTTTAGAGGGACTTGAGGATGTAGTTTCGCGCACCGCCAAAATTGATAAGCTTAAGGAATTCGGCTTTACACGAATTCCATCAATTAATCTATCAACCGACTCAGACACAAAATATATCACCGAAAGTATTTACAGCTTAAAGGCTACTGCCGGCAAAATGGGATTACCTATAGACGGTATCGTCTTCTTTTATGATGACGCCGTTTATTCCGCAGGACTTGGCAGAACTGCGCATCACTTCAAGGACGGTATTGCCTTCAAATTCGGTGATCCTCATTTTGAAACCAAATTAATGGAAATTGAGTGGAGTATTTCGCGAACAGGACAGTTAACTCCCATAGCACACTTTAGTGCGGTAGAAATTGATAATACTGTTGTTGAACGAGCTTCCCTTCATAACATGACCTTTGTTAAGGATTTAAAGCTTTTGCCAAACGACAGAATTATGGTTTCAAAACGCAATATGATTATTCCCCACGTAGAAAAAAACCTTGATGCAGAAAACAGAAAGGAATATATTCTCAAATATCCCTTAGTTTGTCCCGTTTGTTCAGGTAACACTACCGTATCGACAACCGAAAACAACAACCGCACCGTAGAAGTTTTGTATTGTAAAAATACGAACTGCGCAGGAAAAAACATTAAAAAATTCACACATTTTGTCAGCAAGCCGGCGCTTAATATTGACGGCTTATCCGAACAAACCATTGAGAAGTTTATTAAACACGGTTGGCTGTTAAGATTGCGTGACATTTTTTCGCTTTCCGATTACGAAAAAGAAATCGTTGCCCTTGAAGGCTTTGGACAAAAATCCTTTGATAATTTAGTTGCGGCTATAGAAGCGGCTAAATCCACTTCCCTTTCAAACCTTTTGGTTGCCATGAATATTGACTTAATTGGCAAAAGCGCAGCAAAGCTTATTGAAGATAATTTTTCCGGCAACGTTCAGGAATTCTTAAAAGCCGTTGAGCAAAATTACGATTTCACTGAAATTGAAGGCTTGGGGGATATTATGAACAATAACCTGTATAACTGGTTTAGTAATCAAAGCAATTTAGAAGAATTTATAGCTGTTTGCGACTATTTAACCTTTAAAGAAATCGAAGCAAGCGGAGATGAAAGCTCATTTTTCTTTGGTAAAAAAATTGTTATCACAGGAACTCTCGAAAGCTTTACAAGAGATGAGCTTACCGATAAGCTTACAAAGCTCGGGGCAAAGGTTTCGGGCTCTGTTTCATCGAAAACAGACCTGCTTATTTGCGGAGAAAATGCAGGCAGCAAGCTAACAAAAGCCAAAAGCCTTTCTGTCCCCGTTTTAAGTGAAGAAGAGGTTTTGAAACTTTTATAAAAATATAAGCGCATCAACAAATGTTGATGCGCTAACTTTTTATTTAATTATTCGGCTTATTCGGCAATAAGCAGCTCGGCAATTTGAATGGCGTTGGTTGCAGCACCTTTCCTTACCTGGTCACCGCAGCACCAAATGTTAAGTCCGTTCTCATCAGTAAGGTCAGGACGAACACGGCCGACGAAAACAATATCCTGATCGCTTGTTTCCAAAGGCATAGGATAAACCTCGTTATCCATATCCTCAACGTAACGACAGCCGGGAGCGTTTGAAATAAGCTCAACAGCCTTTTCAACAGAAACCGGCTCTTCGGTACGAACAAGCACTGAAATAGAATGCGAACGAAGTACGGGAACGCGAATACAAGTACAGCTTACCTTTAATTCGGGTAAATGCATAATCTTCTGTCCCTCGTTCTGCATTTTCATTTCTTCAGAGGTATATCCCTCAGTGGTTACACCGCCGATTTTAGGAATAACATTATAAGCAATTTGATGCGCAAATACACTATGCTCAACAGGCTCACCCTTCATAATAGCTTCGGTTTGGTTAAGAAGCTCAACAGGGCCGCCTGCACCCGCACCCGAAACAGCCTGATAAGTGCTGGCAATCATACTTTTAATTTTGCTGGCTTTATTAAGTGCATTAACTGCAGTTAAGGTAATAATTGTGGAGCAATTAGGATTGGAAATTATACCGTTATGCTTTTTAACGTCCTCAGGGTTAATCTCGGGAATAACAAGGGGAACGTCATCACACATACGGAAGGCACTTGAGTTATCAACAAAAACGGCACCGGCGGCCTTAATATGAGGCGCAAGCTCCTTAGCCAAAGCATTACTGGCGGCGCCTAAAACAATATCAACACCATCGAAGGAATCCTTAGTCGCCTCTTCAACCTTTAAAACCTTACCTGCAAAGGCAATTTCTTTGCCAACACTTCTGGCACTCGCGAGCAATTTGAGGTTGCCAACAGGAAAATTTCTTTCCTCGAGTACCTTTAACATTTCACGACCTACGGCACCTGTTGCGCCAAGAACGGCCAAATTATACTTTTTCATTTTATATCCTCCTATTTAACGAAGCTGCTGTAAAGCACCTGCACGGCCTTTTCAAAATCATCGTTGCTTACGCCCGCAATAATATTAAGCTCCTCGCAGCTTTGGGAAATCATACGAATGTTAATCTTGCTTTCACCTAATGCAGCAAAAAGTCTGCCTGACATACCGGGCTTATATGCCATTTTTCTGCCAACAACCGCAACTATGGCAATATTCTCGGTAACGTTAATGCTGTCAGGTTTAACGTTTTTCTGGAGGTCACCCATAATAGCGTAAAGACAATCGCTCACACCCTTAGAGGCGACAACAACCGAAACGCTGTCAATTCCCGAGGGTACGTATTCAACACTAACGTTATATTTTTCGAAAACCTCAAGAACCTTACGTAAAAAGCCCACTTCAGATGACATACCGCTTTTAGCAACGGTTATTATAGAAAAGTTCTTTTTGCCGGTGATACCGGTAATAAACTGCTTGTCGTTATCATCATCGGGACAGTTTTCCATAATTAAGCTACCGGGATCCTCAGGTGCATTCGTATTGCGAATGTTAAGAGGAATGTTTTTCTGACGTACAGGGAAAATTGTACCCTCGTGAAGCACCTGAGCACCCATATGAGAAAGCTCGCGAAGCTCATCGTAGGTAATATATTTAATGGGCTCGGGATTATCAACTATTCTTGGGTCAGCCATAAGTATACCCGATACGTCAGTCCAGTTTTCATAAACATCGGCATCAAGCGCCGCCGCAGCAAGAGCACCGGTTATATCAGAACCGCCACGGCTCATTATACGAATGGAACCGTTAGGCATTGCACCGTAGAAACCGGGAATAACCACCTTTCTGCCATCAGCAAGCTCGCGAAGAAGCTCGTAAGACTTTTCGGTATCAATTGTGCCGTCAAGCTTAAATCTAACCCAGTGAGCTGAATCAATAAACTCAAAGCCAAGATAATCAGCCATAAGGCGAGCGGATAAATACTCTCCGCGAGAAACGAGCTCATCCTTAGAAATGCCGTTCAGAAGCTTTTCTTTAATTTTTTGCAATTCGCTTTCTATATCGGTAGATAAGCCGCAGTCGTTACGAATTTCAACGTATCTTTGAGAAATCATATCAAATACGCTTTCAGCCGAAACGCCATATTTAACGTGCGCATGACAAAGTAAAAGTAAATCGGTAATTTTATGATCCTCCGAAAAACGTTTACCTGCCGCAGAAACAACAACAACTCTGCGTGAAGGATCGCTTTCTACAATAGCCTTAACCTTGGCAAACTGTTTAGCATCGGCCATAGAAGTGCCGCCGAATTTAAGTACCTTTAACATTTCAATACCCCTTTATAATTCTCTAATGCCGGCAATAAAGCATTCTTTTCCGGCCGCTAACGCTTCATTACAAAAGCTGTGCATATCTTTAACGGAAACTTCCTCGGTAATAAAACCGTTAGCATAATTCTCTTTGGAAATACTTGCGAACCAATCGTTATTATAATCGGTCCTCACGTAATATTTGTGAACAGTATCGGAATTTTTAATTACAGAACTGTTCATAACGTTATTATAGGCTTTTTTAACACCGCCTGCTACATCTATACAGTCCTCAACTACAGTATATGCAGTAGGATATCTTCCTGCGCCAAAACCGTAAAAGCTTTCTCTTCCAACGTGTTCAGCCTCGAAGGTAATAAGGTTTAGGTTGGTATGAATAGATGCTTCCAAAGCCTTTTCACTAACAAAGGTGGGCTCCACAAAAATCGAAACGTAATCCTTTCTGTCGTACGCAACACCCAAAAGCTTACAAACCCTGTTCATACCCTCACAGGCCGCTATGTCGCAATCTTTAATATAACGTATACCTGCAACGTCAACGTCATCCTTGTTAATTACGGTTGAAAAAGCAATATTTGCAGATAAAACGACCTTGCATAAAGTATCAATACCGTCAATATCGGCACTTGGATCTCTCTCGGCATAGCCAAGGTCCTGAGCCGTTTTTAAACACTCCGAAAAATCGGCCTTGTCGGTATGCATTGCATCGAGAATATAATTAGAAGTACCGTTCATAATACCGCTGACTTCGCATATTTTGGCGCATCTTGCAGCACGTTCAAGATTAACAAGCCACGGAATACCGCCGCCAACCGCCGCAGTATACCTAAGCGCAACCCCGTTCGCATTTGCAAGAGCGGTCAGCTCCTCGTAATAAGAGCTCACAAGCATTTTATTTGCAGTAATAACGTTTTTGCCGCTTTTAAGAGCGGAAGATATAAACTCATAAGCAGGATGCAATCCGCCGATAACCTCAACAACGGTATCAACCGATTCATCATTAACAATATCATTAAAATCGGTAGTTGAAACGGCTGTGAGGCCCTCATGCTTAACGATATCCAAAACATATTTGACGTTTATATCGGAACGAGGAGACAAAATATCGTATACTCCAACGCCAACCGTTCCGAAACCAAGAATAGCTACGTTCATTTTTAACCTCTTTCAGCAAGTGTCCGCGAGTCGCGTACACAAGTTGGTAATATTGAAAATTTATTGTAAAATATGATATCATAAAACAAACAGCAATGCAAGTTTATTTAAAAATATCAGCACATTGAATAAAATTCAACAAAATATTTTTATTAATTTTTGCGAAAAGTAGAGAAAAGTGTTTTTCAATCGTGGACACAAAGAAAAAACTGTTATTTTACGGAAAAACGGTAAACGGTTTTGCTGTAAAATTCCTCCCCTGCTTTAAGCACCGGGCTTGGGAAATAATCAAAAGAGGTGGCATTGGGGAAGTTTTGTGTTTCAAGACATACCGCACTGTGGATACCGTAATGCGCTCCTGCTTTACCGCCGCTGTAGTTTGTTCCGTTACCGGTGTAAATCTGTACACCCGGCTGGTCGGTTAAGCACTCAAGTGCAATACCGGTATCAGCGCAATAAAGCTCGGCAGCATGCTTAAACTCACCTCTTTGCATAGCAAGAACGAAGTTATGATCAATACCACCGGTTGCGGCAATATCGGAATAATCACTGCGCAAACGTTCATCAAGGCTTGCAGGTGTACGGAAGTCCATATCTGTACCGCGTACGGGCACAATAGTTCCGTCGGCAAGGCAGTTGTTATCGCCGCGGCAAAACGCATCGGCGCTGATTTGAAGGGTGTGATTATATACAGGCTTCTCGGTGATAGCACCGTTAAGATTAAAGTAAGAGTGATTAGTAAAGTTTACAACGGTATCCGCATCACTTACCGCCTTATACTCAATAGTCAAATCATTTTCATCGCGTAACGTAAAGCTTACCTCAAATTTTAAATTACCCGGAAAGCCCTCTTCACCGTCAGGGGAATTATACGACATTCTAAGAGTTTCTCCGTCAACGTAGGCATCGAACATTCTGTGGTTAAAGCCGACAATACCGCCGTGAAGATGGTTAGGTCCGTTATTTACGGCAAGTGCATATTCTTTTCCGTTTAAGGTAAACCTTCCCTTTTCAATACGGTTTGCAAACCTTCCCACAGTTGCTCCCATATAGGAAATATCACCTGCATAAGCGGCGGCATTATCTGCGCCCAAAACCACGTCTGTCAGCACACCGTTTTTGTCAGGAACATTTATTGCAACAATATGCGCACCAAGGTCGGTAATGTATACCGAAGCCTTACCGTTTTCAAGGATAAATAGCTGAACTTCCTCACCTGTAGGAATTTTTCCAAAGCTGCGTACAGAAATCATAATTTTACCTCCAAAAAATATATAGTTTATTTTAAATCAAAAGTTAAGGTATGTCAATTAAAACAGTCACAAATCTGTTTTCTTATCGGCTTTTTTGCTTTTTCTGTTTTTAAGGCTTTCCTTAGCCTTTGCAAGCTCATCATTTAACACCTTTAAAGTTTTTTCATCCTTCGGAAAGAGCAATTTCAACAAAAATATAGCAATAATAAGAGTGACTATTTTTTCCGGTGTAAAGGGAGCCCACAGCATACTCATATACGCCGCGCCCACAATGGCCATCCAAGAAATTTTAAAATAAGTGCCCAAAGCAAAGAAAATATAGCTCCACCCGTTCGTAAAAAGCCAACCAATCAAAAAGCATAAAAGAAAACGTGGGTTAAGTACAAACATAATCCACTTTGTTATAACAGCTTTTATTTTTCCTTTGTTTTCATTAAACCAAATTTTAAGCTTACTCACAATTCACTCCGTCGTCATATAATTACTTTTTTAAAAATTATATCACAAAGCTTCCCATAATTCACTATTTTTTATAAAAAAAGCAAGGAAATCGCCATTCGGGTTTTCCTTGCTTTAGTGTTTATATATCAGCTTCATACACCCAACGGGTGATAATGACTATCGAATGTCGAGAAATTGATTGAATGTGTGGCTTTGAAAACGTTTCCTATTTTTACCGCACCTTTTAGAAAATAACCGGTATGCGCCCGGGAGAATACCGAAATAAAAAGCAAAGCAATTTCTAACATCCATTTATTTTGATTAAACAAATTTTTATATTTTTTGCTAATTTTTCCTTTTATATTTTTTGCTTTTGAGAAAACAATAATAATGCAAACGCAAAAAACAAAAAAAGGGGTGAAAAGAAATGGCTAAAAATGTAGTTCCCGAGGCTAAAGAAGCTCTCAACCGTTTTAAGATGGAAGCTGCAAGCGAAGTAGGTGTTAACCTTAAGCAGGGTTATAACGGCGACCTTACTTCCAAGCAGGCCGGTTCTATCGGCGGTCAGATGGTTAATAACATATGTCCTGTACGACATATGAATTTCACTCGTAAAAATCGCACTGTAAAAGGCTATGAAAGGCAGATTACATACGGATTTAGAGTGGTTGTATAGATATTATTAAAGGCACGAACTGAGAAAAGTTCGTGCCTTTAAATCGTCATAAGCTTATCTGTATTACAATAAATATTGCCACTCTCTACGGTTATAGAGGATTCGGAAAATATGTACTGTTTTTTCGTTTTCATCAACAATATAAAAAGCAGTATATTTTTCGACCGGTATTCTGCGAACCCCCATAGAACGATAAGGCTCCTCATTAACAACAGCATACCTAAACGGCATTTTATTTAAAGTTAATACTTCCTTCTTAATCGACCCGTAAATTTTCATCGCAATACCCGGTTCGTGAAGTGTATCGCTGATATATGATAAAATACCGACTAAATCGTTCTCAGCTGTTTCTTCAATAACAATTTTATACTCCGTCAAATCCGAACTTCCTCTCTATATCAGAAAATACATCACTTGCCGGACGGCTATTGCCGTTTTTAACTGCAAACAAGCCTTCATCTAATAGTCTATGCAGTTCTGCCTTACCGCAAAGTCTTTCGTATTCTGCATTAGAGAGAACAACTAAATCTCCTGTTCCGTTTTTAGTAATGAACACAGGCTCGTTAAACTGATTACAAAAATCAGATATTTCATTATATTTATTTCTCAAATCAGAGCTGGGTCTAATCGCTGCCATAAAATTACCTCCTGTAATTATTCTATGCATATTCTATCATAATATTGATATATTGTCAACTCATTTAAGATAATAAGCTTTAAAAAATTTATGTAAGGGCACATATTAAATGTGCCGGGCGGAAGAAAGACGATCTTCTAACGAAATTTCGCCGAGTTCATTGCGACGTCTTTTTCCGTATTTTGAGATTATAGCAAGATTCATTTTATCGTGCTCACGCTTAGTTATAACACCGTGCTTTAAAAGATAGTTGTTATAATAAAGAAGTTTAAGCTCTCTTGTCATAATCTCAAGTTGTAGCTTATTATCTTTTTTCATATATTTTCCTTTCTACTCACTAGTAGTATGGACGTTTTTTATTTGCTTTACTCAAAACATATAACATATAAATTCTCCTTACAGGCGGTGGCAGGGTTGCCACCGCCATATACTCCGGGCTTTTGGCCCGACCTTTACTTCCTTTGATTGTCCCTATATATCAATCCTACAGATTTTCGTCAACAGGATATTGTAGTCAACTTAAATTCTTCCTTCATCATTTTAATTAATAGCTTACTTTTTCTTCGGCTTATCGGCCAAGTAAATTCTTGTTACCTCGGTTCTGTGGTGACCTAAGTTTTCGCTTACAATCTTTCGTGCTTTCTTTGGTCTCTCTTGCAATGCTTCAGCATAAGTCCTTTGTGCATAAGTGTGTCTCAGACTGTGCCAAGAGAT
>JAFVIF010000029.1 GCA_017474125.1 Clostridia bacterium | reverse complement strand
TTGAACATCCGTTTCAATGCCATTCGCACCTTGCAACAAACCTAGATAAAAAGATGAAAGCGTATTTTCCGGAGCATACTCACTCGCTCCTCTATGTGCATAATTTATCATTTCACCACCGCCTTGGGTGTATTGTAGCATAAAAGTGGCGATAAATCAATACGGAGCATTGTATGTAATGAAATATCGCTATACGATATGAAATAATCCTTGCGGATTATGAAATATTTTGCCGTTGGCAAAATGTGAAATAAAATTCGTTCCTTCATATGCCGTAGGCATATTTCATACGCTAAGCGTATTTCATATTGCGTAGCAATATTTCACTCGTTCCGCAAGGAACGAATTTCATTGAAAAAGAAAAGACAAGTCTTTCGACTTGTCTTTTCTTTTTCTGGAGGCACCACCCGGATTTGAACCGGGGCATAAAGGTTTTGCAGACCTCTGCCTTACCGCTTGGCTATGGTGCCGTGTCAACGCTAACGATTATAACACAAGGCATTTTCTTTGTCAAGTTTTATTTTGGGGTTATTTATAAATATTTATATGCCTTGCTTTTATGCTTTATGAGTATGCATTTTTATTGACAACTTACCCCTATTCTGCTAAAATATAAATGCAGTTAAGCACTGCAAAAAAACAAAAAGGGGATTTGAAAAATGGAATCTAAATTTACAGGCGGCCTTTTAGGTTTAATAGGTATTTCTCTGC
Source organism: Clostridia bacterium (assembly GCA_017474125.1). Lineage (GTDB taxonomy): Bacteria > Bacillota > Clostridia > Oscillospirales > Acutalibacteraceae > SIG607. The sequence goes on along the minus strand of JAFVIF010000029.1, from coordinate 23,412 downwards.
TTCAGGGCTTTATTATTACAATTACCTTCGGTATTGCAGCTCCTTGGGCAATTTGCATTAAGGAAAGGTGGATTGCAAAGCACACCATTATCGACGGACGTCAGGTAACCTTCGACGGTACGGGAGGACAGCTTTTCGGCAACTACATTAAGTGGTTCCTGCTTTCCATTATTACCATTGGCATTTATTCCTTATGGCTTGGAATAAATATGAAAAAATGGGTTGTTAAGCATACTCATCTTTTATAAGCCGCATTTTTTTGGACACACTCTTAACGGAGTGTGTCTTTTTTATTGTAAGCCTTGCACTTTTATGGTATAATACTACGAAATATATACATGAGGTGCGTTATATGATTTTTACGGCTAAGGCTTTTAATGAGCTGACTTCAACGGAGGTATATGAAATTTTAAAGGCGCGAGCAACGGTCTTTGTAAAGGAACAAAAAATCATTTACGTTGATATGGATAACGTTGATTATTCTGCCCGACACTTTTTCATTAGTGAAAACGGCGAGGTAATAGCCTATCTCAGAGCCTTTTACGAAGAAGAGGGAACAGTGCATATAGGCAGAGTGCTTACCGTAAGGAGAAAAGAAGGCTTAGGGAAATTAGTAATGACAGAAGCAATTAATGATATAAGAAAAAATATGAAATGTGAAAGGCTGAGGCTAAATTCCCAAACCCATGCGGCAGGCTTTTATGAAGGGCTTGGCTTTAAAAGAGTTTCAAATGAATTTTTAATAGAAAACATACCTCACTATACAATGGAATTAGAGGTCTGAAAAATATGTCGGCTGTTTTTGAAAAAATATACGAAGTTGTAATGAAAATACCCGAGGGTAGGGTAGCAACCTATGGGCAGGTGGCAAGGCTTGCAGGTAACGAACGGTGGGCGCGCGTTGTCGGATACGCTCTTCATAACAACCCCTTAGAGGGAATAATTCCCTGTCACAGAGTGGTGAACAGGCAGGGGAGAACAGCCGATACCTATGCCTTTGGCGGCGGTGACGTTCAGAGAAAGCTGCTTGAAGCAGAAGGAATTGTATTCGACGCAGATGGCAGTATAGATTTGGAAAAATATGGCTTTCAGCCGTAAATGCTTGTTGTTTTTAACGGATTGTTGTGATATAATAATGATTCAGATTGCCAATAAGGAGTAGATAGTATGTCAAAAACAATACTTTTTCAAGGCGATTCCATAACCGACTGCGGCAGGGATAAGAATAATCCAAACGCTATGGGAAAAGGATATCCACTTTTAGTAAACTCGGCGTTAGGCACAGATTACCCCAACGATTACGTTTTTTATAATCGCGGTATAAGCGGTAACAGAATCGTTGATTTATACGCTCGCATAAAAAAGGATTTTATAAATTTAAAGCCCGATTATGCAAGTATTTATATTGGAGTTAACGATACCTGGCACGAAATAGGCGATAAAAACGGCGTTGAAACCCAAAAGTTTGAAAAGATATATACTATGCTTTTAGAAGAAATCAAGGCGGCTTTACCTAATATAAAGCTTATTCTTATTGCGCCTTTTGTGCTTGAAGGAAAGGGTACCGTTGATGCCGAAAACCCCGAAAAGTTTGAATTCTTTAAAAAAGACGTAGCCGAAAAGGCGGAGGTTACCAAGCGTATGGCAGAAAAATACGGTCTGCCTCTTATTGAGCTTCAGCCCGTTTTTGATAAAGCTACCGAAAAGGCTCCTTCCGATTATTGGACTTTGGACGGTGTTCATCCCACCGCAACGGGTCACGAGCTCATTAAGAGACTCTGGCTTGATGCTTTTAATGAGATAAAATAATTATGAAACTTGTATTTCTTACGGCCTTGGGCGTTGGCTTAGCTACTGTTTTCGGCTCGGTTATAGGCTTTGCTTTTAAAAAAATATCACATAAATTTTCCGATATAGTTCTCGCCTTTGCGGCCGGTGTAATGCTTGCTGCGGCGGTATTGGGACTTATTATTCCCTCGGTAGAATACGGCGGCAAATTAGGTATACCGGTTACCGTTGCAGGTATTTTTGCAGGTGCTGTTTGCCTTAATCTTATAGATAAATTGGTGCCTCATCTTCATTCTCTTGTAGGTAATGAAGCAGAGTCGCATAACAATGCCGATTTAAGTAAGGTTTTGCTTTTCGTATCGGCTATTGCAATTCATAATTTGCCCGAAGGCATTGCCGCAGGTGTCGGCTTTGGCTCGGGCAATAATGCTCAGGCGTTGATTATTGCAGGCGGTATAGCGCTTCAAAACATTCCCGAGGGTATGGTAATTATCGGCCCTATGCTGGCGGCAGGTGTTTCGCCTAAAAAAACCTTTATTTGCGCTATGCTTACAGGATTGGTTGAGGTTATAGGTACCCTTATAGGATATTTTGCCGTAAGCGTAGCCTCCTTCATTTTGCCTTTTGCACTTGCCTTTGCGGGGGGCACTATGCTTTACGTTATAAGCGACGAAATGATACCCGAAACCCACGCACACGGCGAACAGCGCGGGGCAACCTATGCGCTGCTTGCGGGCTTTTCGGTAATGCTTATAAGCGACTTTTTATTAGGATAGGTTATAATGGAGCAAATTTTATATTATATTGGACAAGGCCTTGGTATAGTAGCAGTAATTTTAGGCTTTGTAAATTATCAGGTTAAAACAAGAGAACAGGTGCTTTACGTACATATTGCAACAACGGTTTGCTTTACTCTGCACTATATGCTAATCGGCGCCTATTCGGGTATGGCTATGAATTTTGTGGGTATTATCCGCAACGTGGTTTTTTATTTTGCAGGTAAGAACGGAAAAATTAATAAGGCTTGGCCTATTTCCTTTGCGGTTATAATGGGTGTTATGGGTTTACTTGCCTGGGAAAGCTGGTATTCTGTTTTGGCAGTTGTGGGACTTGTTATTAATTCCTACGCTATGTCGTTTAATAAACCTAATAACATACGAAAGAGTATTCTCATAACCTCGCCCCTCGTTTTAGCTTACGACGTTTTGGTAAGCTCGGTAGGCGGAGCAATTTATGAAGGAATAGTAATTATTTCATCTGTTATAGGACTACTCCGATACGGGAAAGGTAAAAACAATGAGCAAAAATAGAAAAGAATTTATTATGAGCGTAAAATTCGTTCTTTTTTCCATAAGCGCAGGAGTTATTCAGGTGCTTTCCGATACATTAATGAACGAGGTTGTGGGTACAAAGCCGTGGATTTCTTATCTTGTTTCCCTTGTTTTGTCGGTGCTGTGGAACTTTACCCTTAACCGTAAGTTTACCTTTCATTCGGCAAACAACATTCCCGTCGCTATGCTCAAGGTAGCACTTTTTTATCTTGTGTTTACACCCCTTTCAACCTGGTGGACCAAGGTGCTTACAGAAAATATGCTGTGGAATGAATACCTTGTTCTTATAATAACAATGCTTTTAAATTTCGTTACCGAATACTTATATCAGCGTTTTGTAGTGTTTAAAAACAGTATTGATACTGCAGTTAAAGAGGAAAAATAATGAGAGATGATATTTGCACTATACCGGTCAGTGAGGTTTTCGAGGAAAACGACGGCTGTCCGATATGCAGAATGTATAACACTGTACAGGAAAGAATCATAGAATATATTATGGGAGCCGCAATGATGGAGCCCGATATAAGAATGGTTACCAATAAGGTTGGCTTTTGCGAAAAACATTATAGAAAAATGCTCGGTAAAAAGGGAAGGCTTCAGCTTGCGCTTATGCTTGAATCTCATATTGACGAAATAAACCGAGAGGTTTTATGCAATAAGCTTTTTAACAGTAATAAATCAAAGGTTCAAAAAGCGGAAAAGGTTACCGACACCTGTTTTATATGCGATAAAATTGAGTGGGGTATGAGCCGTATGCTGGATACTCTTTACAGGTGCTATGAAACCGATATGGACTTTAGAAAAATGTTTAACGAGCAGAGCGCTTTTTGTATGCCTCATTTTGAGCTTTTGGCAAACGGCGCAGACAAAAAGAAAATGAAGTCCTATTACGGTGAGTTCGTTAAAAACCTTACCCGTATTACTCAGGATTATTCCAAAGCTCTTCACGGTGACGTAAAGCATTTTTGCTCTATGTACGATTACCGTAACAGCGGCAAGGATGCTGATTGGGGCAACTCTAAGGATTCGGTTGAGCGGACTATAGCCTTCCTTACGGGAAGCGAATTACAATAAATCCAAAGCAGGTGTAACATATATGTTTTACAACAATATTTTAGAGGCCATGGGAAAAACGCCTACAATAAAGCTTCAAAGAATGACCGATGCTGACAGCGCCGAGGTTTACGTAAAATTTGAAGGTCTTAACGTGGGCGGCTCCATTAAAACGAGAACTGCATATAATATGATTCTCGATGCCGAAAAGAAGGGACTTATACATAAGGATACCGTTATAGTAGAGCCTACCAGCGGTAATCAGGGCATTGGGCTTGCATTGGTAGGAGCCGTTAAGGGGCTTAAGGTTAAAATAATTATGCCCGATTCGGTTAGCGAGGAAAGAAGGAAGCTTGTGCGTCACTACGGCGCCGAGGTTATCCTTGTGCATGATGCGGGAAATATAGGCGCTTGTATTGAGGAATGCGTAAATCTTGCTCTTAAAATGAAGGCGGAAGACAAAAACGTATTTGTTCCTCAACAGTTTGAAAATCCTGCCAACCCCGAAATTCAGCGCAGTGCAACCGCTGTTGAAATTATAGAACAGCTTGGCGGTAACGTAGACGGCTTTTGCTCGGGTATCGGAACGGGTGGCACCATTACGGGAATAGGCGAAACCTTGAAGGCGGCTAACCCCGATATTACCATTTGGGCAGTTGAACCCGAAAATGCCGCAATTCTTTCCGGAGGCTCCATAGGCACTCATTTGCAAATGGGCATCGGAGACGGCGTTATTCCCATAATACTTAATCAGCAGATTTACAGTGACGTATGCATTATTAAGGATGAGGAAGCAATTTCCACCGCAAAAGACCTTGCGAGTAAGGAGGGCATTATGTGCGGAATAAGCAGCGGTACCAACGTTGCCGCCGCCTTAAAGCTTGCTAAAAAGCTTGGGAAGGGTAAAAAGGTGGTAACGGTGCTTCCCGATACGGCAGAGCGTTATTTTTCAACCCCTTTATTTGATTAATTTTTTTACGGAGGAAAAGGAAATGTCGGATAATTTAAAGGAAACTTGGGTATCGGTCGGCAAGGAGTTGGGTGATGCGTTGCTCAATTTGAGCAAGGCCGTTGTAAAAACGGGTACAAGGGCGTATAAAACCGTTGAAAAATGGGTTAAGGAAGAAGCCGAAAAAGATAATAATAAAACGGATGTTAATAAGTGATTAAACAGATTTTTGTATAATAGTATTATATTCCTCCTTTTGGAGGAATATTTTTTTGTGTTACATTGACATATAAACGAGACCGTGTTAAAATTGAACTATAAAATAAACGTATCGGAGGGCAAAATGAATATTTTAGTTTGTGTAAAGCAGGTTCCCGGTTCAAATAACGTAGAGGTTGATCCGATAACAGGCGTGCTTAAAAGAAGTGGTATTGCCAGTAAAATGAATCCTTACGATTTATATGCTATTGAAACCGCCCTTACCTTAAGCGAAGCCTACGGCGGAAGCGTGGAAAGTATTACAATGGGACCGCCTCAGGCAAAAACGGTAATTGAGGAATCAATTTGTATGGGTGCCAATAAGGGTACTGTGCTTACCGACCGTAAATTTGCAGGTGCAGACGTGCTTGCTACCGCTTATACCCTTTCTCAGGGAATAAGAAAGGCAGGGGAATTTGATATTATCATTTGCGGCAAGCAAACCACCGACGGCGACACCGCACAGGTAGGCGCCGAGGTTGCTGAATACTTAGGTATTCCCAACGTATCAAACGTGCTTTCGGTTGATTCGGTTAAGGGCAAAAAGGTTTTCCTTACGGTTTCTCTTGACGAGCAGATTGTTAAAATGAGCGTAAAAATGCCCTGCCTTATTTCAATGGAAAACGATGTTAATTCTCCAAGACTTCCTTCCTATAAAAGAAGACAAGGCTTAAAGGAGGATATGGTAAGCTTTTTAACCTTTGCCGATTTCGAAGACCAAAATGCCGACCATTACGGTCTTAACGGCTCGGCAACTCAGGTTGAAAGAATTTTTCCGCCTGAAAAAAATACCGATAAAACCGTAATCGAGGGTAACGGTGAAGAGCAGAGCGCGGCTCTGTTTAGCCTTATCCAAGGTAAAAAGCTAATATAAGGAGGGGTAACAAATGGCTGAGCTTGTAATTAAACAGGAACTTATAAACAGCGAAAATGCTGAAACTCTTAAAAAGATTTGTCCCTTCGGTGCTATTTCCTATAACGGTGATAAGCTTGAAATATCCTCTGCCTGTAAAATGTGTAAGCTGTGCGTTAAAAAGGGCGGCGGACTTGTTGAGTACAAAGAAGATGAGGTGGCAGGGGTTGATAAATCGCTGTGGAAGGGTATATGCGTATACGTTGACCATAGAGAACGCAACATTCACCGTGTTACCTGTGAGCTTTTGGGAAAGGCTAAAGAGCTTTCTAAGGTTACCGGACATCCCGTTTACGCTCTTGTTATAGGCTACGATATGCGTGACAGCGTTAAAATTCTTTTGCGCTACGGCGCCGATAAGGTTTTCGTTTACGATGACAAGGCCTTTGAGCATTTCAGAATTGAACCGTATACTGCGGCTTTTTACGACTTTATTGAAAAAATCAAGCCGTCCTCGGTTATGCTCGGTGCAACCAATTTGGGACGTCAGCTTGCCCCCCGTATTGCCGCGCGCTGCAGAGCGGGACTTACCGCCGACTGCACAGTGCTTCAAATGAAGGAAAATACCGACCTTGTTCAAATTCGTCCTGCCTTTGGCGGCAATATTATGGCGCAGATTATTTCTACAAACACGCGCCCGCAGTTTTGCACCGTGCGTTACAAGGTTTTTTCCGAGCCGCAGCCCGACAGCAACAACACAGGTGAAATTGTTGCAATGGAAATTGATAAGGCCAAAATTAAATCCGATATTGAAATTCTTTCTTACTACGATAAGCCCAGAGAGGTTGATATTGCCGAGGCCGAGGTTATTGTTGCCGTAGGCAGAGGCGCAATGAGTGAGAATATGCTAAAGTGCGCCGAGGAGCTTGCAGAGCTTTTGGGCGGTACCGTAGCCTGCACTCGTCCTTTGGCCGAAGCAAATATTTTTGATGCAAAACGGCAAATAGGACTTTCGGGCAGAACGGTTAAGCCTAAGTTTATAGTGTGCCTTGGTATTTCGGGGGCCGTACAGTTTGCCGCAGGTATGAAGTCGTCCGACTGCATAGTGGCAATAAACAGCGATAAAAACGCTCCCATATTCGACGTTGCACACTATGCTGTAGTAGGCGACGTTAACGAAATAGTTCCGTCACTTATAGAAAAAATCAAGGAGGCAAAGTAATGTACAATAAAATAACCTTGACCGACGTTGAACAGCTTAAAAAAATATCGGGTGACGGTAATGTTTTCGTAGGCGATGAAATCAACCACGATTACAGCCACGATGAGCTTGGCGGTATTGAAAAAATGCCCGACGTACTTATTAAGGTACATTCTACCGAAGAAATTTCGGCTATAATGAAGCTTGCATACCAGCGCACCATTCCCGTAACTGTACGCGGAAGCGGTACAGGACTTGTAGGCGCCGCTGTTGCGGTAGAGGGCGGTATATTGCTTGAAACTACTGCAATGAATAAAATTCTCGCTCTTGACAGTGATAACCTTACGGTTACCGTTCAGCCCGGTGTATTACTTATGGAGCTTGCCTCCTTTGCCGAGGAAAACGATTTTCTTTATCCGCCCGACCCCGGTGAAAAAAGTGCTACCATAGGCGGTAACATTTCTACCAACGCAGGCGGTATGCGTGCCGTTAAATACGGCGTTACAAGAGACTATGTCAGAGAGCTTACTGTTGTTATGCCTAACGGTGAAATAATGAAGCTTGGAGCAAGGGTTGCCAAAAACAGCTCGGGCTACAGCCTTAAGGACCTTATTATAGGCTCGGAGGGTACCCTTGCCATTATTACCGAAGCGGTGCTGAAACTTGTGCCTCTGCCCAAATTTTCGGTAAGCCTTTTAGTGCCTTTCCCCGATATGAAAAGCGCTATTGAAGCGGTGCCGTACATTATTCGCTCAAAGGTTACTCCTACTGCTATTGAATATATGTCAAGGGATACCATTCTGTTTTCCGAAAGCTATTTGGGTAAAAAGTTCCCCGATACGAAAAACGAAGCCTATATTCTTTTGACCTTTGACGGTAACACCGATGAGCAGGTGCAAAACGACCTTAACTGCGTTGCGGAGCTTTGTCTTTCTATAGGCGCAATTGACGCTTATATAGTTGATACCGAGGAACGTAAAAAATCGGTATGGTCGTCCCGCGGAGCTTTCCTTGAGGCTATTAAGGCTTCCACTACCGAGATGGACGAGTGTGACGTTGTTGTACCCGGTAATAAGGTAGATGAGTTTATCAAGTTTACCCATAATTTGGCAAAGGAGCATAATATTCGTATTCCTTCCTTCGGTCATGCAGGCGACGGCAATTTGCATATTTATATTTGCCGCGATGATTTAGATGATAAAAAATGGGAAGAGAAGCTAAACCTATGCTTTGATGCAATGTATAAAAAGGCTGAAGAGATAGGTGGTCTTGTTTCCGGCGAGCACGGTATCGGATACGCTAAGAAAGGCTACCTTAAAAAGCAGTACGGCGACAGCCACATCGCTATAATGCAGGGCATAAAGAGGGTGTTCGATGAAAAAAATATCTTAAACCCGGGAAAGGTATGCTTTTAATGGATAAAACCCTTTTGTATCAGCTTTGCGAAACCTCCCCGTTTATGATGTCCTTTGTTATTGTTACAAAGAAAAATAATTGTATAGTTATTGACGGCGGTAGGGAAGAGGATATGCCAAAGCTAAAGGAATACGTGGGCGGCAGAAATATTTCGGCTTGGATTCTTACCCATCCGCATTCCGACCATATCGGCGGAATAATGAGCGAAATAAAGAAAAATAATCTTGCTGATTTTGACGTAGAAAAGATTTATTATAACTTTCCGCCGATAAGCCTTATGGATAAAACCGAAGACGTTCCCGACGTAAAATATTACGTCAGCGAATTTAATGATGTTTTGGTTGAATTCGTAAACGAAACAGAACCTCTTATTAAAGATATTTCTCATATAGTAAAACAGGGCGAAAGCATACAAATCGATGAATGTAAAATTGATTTTATATTTTCCTTCCACGACGGTATTTATTCAAATATGATGAACGACGCCTCCTTGGTATTTAAGGTTAATGCGCCCAATAAATCGGTGCTTTTCTTGGGAGATTTGGGACCCGACGGCGGAGATATTCTCTTCAGAGAATCACGTCATCTTTTGAAATCCGATATTGTTCAAATGGCTCATCACGGTCATATGAACGTTGGTATGGAGGTTTATGCCGCCATAATGCCCGAGGCCTGCCTTTGGTGCTGTGCCGATTGGCTTTATAACGAGGTTGAGGAGCCGAGCTATCTTTCGGACGTGGAACGGCTCAAAAAAATGAAAAGAATACGTATGTACGGCACTGCCGTTACAAGGCAGTGGATGGATATACTGGGGGTTAAAAAACACTACGTAACCAAGGACGGTACACAGTGCATTGAAATTTAGGAGGAATAAAAAATGTTATTTTTCTTTGTGCGCCACGGCGACCCCGTTTATAACCCTGACAGTCTTACTCCCCTTGGCAAACGTCAGGCGGAAGCGGTTGCGAAACGGTTTGCTTTGTACGGAGTAGACAGAATATTTTCCTCTACCTCACAAAGGGCGTACGAAACGGCATTGCCTACCGCCGAAATTCTTAAAAAGGAAATTACTAAACTTGATTTCTGTAACGAAAATCACGCTTGGCGGGAACTTACGGTGCAAACCGAAACAGGCAGAAGATGGTGCTTTCAAGATAAAGATACAAGAAAACTGTTTGTGAGCGAAGACATTTTGAATCTCCGTGATGAATGGTATACCCACCCCGCCTTTAAAGAATATGACTTTAAAAATGGAATTGACCGCATAAGAGAAGAAAGTGATAAACTTTTTAAGGAACTCGGTTACGAGCATATAAAAGGTACGGGTGCGTATAAGGTGCTTTTTGAAAATAACGAGCGTGTCGCTTTGTTTGCCCACCAAGGCTTTGGACTTGCGTTTTTAAGTAGCCTTTTGGATATTCCGTATCCTCGGTTTTCAATGCATTTCGATACCACTCATTCAGGTATGACAGTGATTGAATTTAAAAATGAAGACGGAATAGCAATACCTAAAGTACTTACCCTTTCTAACGATTCTCATATTTACAGAGAAGGTCTTCCTACAAATTATAATAATTACGTAAGGTTTTAAAAAAGAAAATGGCAATCAACCGATTGCCATTTTACTTTATGTGATTATTCGTCAAAGTCTTGTTCACTTACTACGTTGTCGGGCTTTTTTCTTTTGGCTTGAATTCATAATAGTATCTCCTTATATGAGTATGCTATTATTTACATCTTTTTTTGTATTTAAGTCAATACGGCGAAATTCTTAATATTTTTAAAAAATATGTTGCAATTATAAAATGTTTGTGGTATAATTCTTAGGCTGCCCGTATTGTGGGTAGTAATATAATACACACATTCCGCTTTTATACAGAAGGGTCTCTTTGCCGGAGTTTCCTGTCATGGGCGGGATGGAGGTTTAACCTTAGGAGGAAAAACAAATGGCAGTAGTATCTATGAAACAGCTGCTCGAGGCAGGCGTTCATTTTGGACATCAGACTCGTCGCTGGAACCCGAAAATGGCTGAGTACATTTTCACCGAAAGAAACGGTATTTACATCATCGACCTTCAGAAAACCGTTAAGAAGTTAAACGAAGCTTATCTTTTTGCTCGTGACATTTCTGCTGAAGGCAAGGACATCCTTTTTGTAGGTACCAAGAAGCAGGCTCAGGATTCCGTTAAGGAAGAAGCTGAAAATTGCGGTATGCCCTACGTTAACGCTCGTTGGCTCGGCGGTATGCTCACTAACTTCAGCACAATCCAGAAGAGAATTGCTCGTTTAAAGCAGCTCCGCGAAATGGAAGCTGACGGTACTTTTGATCTTCTTCCCAAAAAGGAAGTTGTAGGTCTTAACCTTGAAATCGAAAAGCTCGAAAAGTATCTTGGCGGTATTAAGGATATGAAGAGAATCCCCGGTGCTCTCTTTATCGTTGACCCCAGAAAAGAAAGAATCGCTGTTGCCGAAGCTAAGAAGCTCGGTATTCCGATTATCGCTATTGTTGATACCAACTGTGATCCTGATGAAATCGACGCAGTTATCCCCGGTAACGACGACGCTATCCGTGCTGTTAAGCTTATTGCTGAAACTATTGGCGCCGCTATTATCGAAGGTCGTCAGGGTGAGCAGGCTGCTCCCGCTGCTGAAGCTGTAGCTGAAGAGGCTGTAGAAGAAGCTGCTGAGGAAGCTGCAGAATAATTTCTGCTTTTAAACTATTAGAAAAGAGGATAATTATTATGGCTTTTACTGCTAAAGATGTACAGGCTCTTCGTGAGAAAACCGGCTGCGGTATGATGGACTGCAAAAAGGCTCTCGTTGAGTGTGACGGAAATATGGATGCAGCAGTTGACTATTTAAGAGAAAAGGGTCTTGCTTCCCAAGCTAAGAAGTCCGGCAGAATTGCTGCTGAGGGTACCGTTGCCGCTATCGTTAAGAACGGTGTTGGCGCTCTCGTAGAGTTAAACTCTGAGACCGACTTCGTTGCTAACGGCGATGGCTTTAAGGCTCTTGCAAATGAAATTGCTGAAATCGTTGCTGATTCTAACCCTGCTGATATGGATGCTCTTCTTGCTACCGCTAAAGACGGTCAGACCGTTGAGGAAAAGGTTCAGGAGCTCTTCCTTGCTATCAGAGAAAACATTAAGGTTCGTCGTTTCGTGCGCTACGAGGGTAAGGTTGTTTCTTACGTTCACGGCGGCGGTAAGATCGGCGTTCTCGTAAACTTTGAAACCGAAGCTGCTGCAGACAATGCAGAGCTTGTTGCTTGCGGTAAGAACGTAGCAATGCAGATTGCTGCTATGAATCCCGCATTCCTTGACGAAGCAAGCGTTCCTGCTGAAGTTATCGAAAAGGAAAAGGCAATTATGGTTGCTCAAATGAAGGAAGATCCTAAAATGGCTAACAAGCCCGAAGCTGTTCTCGGCAAAATTGTTGAGGGCAAAATGGGCAAGTACTATAAGGAAAACTGCCTTGTTGAGCAGCAGTACGTTATCGACGGTGACCTTACCGTTGGTAAGTACGTTGAAAGTGTTGCTAAGGCTATCGGCACTCCTGTTAAGATTGCTTCCTTCGTTCGCTTTGAAAAGGGCGAAGGCATTGAGAAGCGCGTTGACGACTTCGCTGCTGAAGTTGCTGCAATGGCAGGCAACTAATTTACTAATTAAAAAAGCACTTGCTTTAAGCAAGTGCTTTTTTTATGCTTATTTCAGGATAACGTCCATTTAGCTGTCGTTTATGCAAAATCTTCGATTTTCCATTCATCGTACCAATGAATTTTCGGAACGTCATTTTCAAAGGTTATGGGTAGCCAGACATAATCGGCGAGCGCCGTGTTTTTGGCTGTCATATCCATCATAGTCATTTTCTTGATTTCTGCTCTTCTTTCCTCCGACATAGGATAGTCTTTGTCAAATCTCGCCGCAAAAAACTCAATGCCACTGGGCTTATCGTCGGTAAGGTCTATAAGCCATCTGTCAGCCATAGCAATATAAAGGTCGTTGTATTTTGGGTGCTTAAATATACAAGAAATTTGACTGTCAAAGGATGTTTTCTTGGGATCGTTAACGTGAGGGTCGCCCAAAATTTTCCATTCGCCGTGAATATCGTCAAAGGTGGCGGTCTCCGAGGGGTTGGGGAACTTTGCAGTGGTGCCGCTCGTTATAACGTAGCCCTTTGAGTTACGGAAAAATACGGCAGGAGCTTCCCTTACGTAGGGAGGGAAGGGGCGCTCGTAATGAACCGAATGATTAACGGTTGTATCAAGATAATCGTCGGTTAAATCCATAACTATCATATCCTGATGAACGCGCTCAAATACAATAACAGCCTTGCCGTCGGGGAATTTTACAAGGTCAAAGTCGCCCGAGTTCATACCGCCGGGGTGAAGCTTTTTGTTAACAAACGTAAAGGGCCCTTTTATGCTGTCACTGACTGCAACAGTCATATACTGAATGCCGTCTTTTCCCATTATCTTCATCCAAAGTACAAATTGCTTGTTTTTATCATTATAAAGGATGTGTGGACGATCCATACAGCTGTTCGGATGCATAGGATTATCTTTATCATCCGGTGTTGGCAACATAATAATTCCTTCGTCAGTCCAATTATAAAGGTCGTCAGAAGAATAAAGCCTTACGCCCCAGTGCCAAATTTTATATTCGGAAATACTTTTTTCCTTATTTTCACCGTACCAGTAAAACTTTCCGTCAACAATAATCATACAACCGGCGTGGGCCTGAATTCTGTTACCGTTTGTATCAAGCCAAGGCTTTCCGGGTTTTATTGAGTTGTACATAATATCATCTCTTTAGAAAAATTTTTACATTGTTTCAGGTGCGTCGATTTTAAGTAAATCAAGCACGTTTTTAATAACTGTTTTAGTATCGTTGCAAAGAGTAAGACGTGCTTGCATAAGGGCTTCGTTGTCACCCTTAACACGACAAGAATTGTAGAACTTGTGGAATTTAGTGGCAAGCTCTTCAACGTAATGTGTGATCTTTGCAGGGTCGTATGCCTTTGCGGCGGAAATGATTTCGCCTGTGTATGCCGCAAGGTGAAGGGTAAGCTCTCTTTCTTCGGGGGTATTTAGGAGAGCAAGCTCGTCTGTACTGCACTTGCGCGGAGTAATGCCGTCGGCGGCAAGATTGCGTATAATACTGCAAATACGAGCGTGAGCGTACTGTACGTAGTAAACGGGATTCTTATTAGATTCGTCAATAGCAAGGTCTAAATCAAAATCAAAGTGAGAATTCGGCTCTCTTAAATTAAAGAAGAAACGTGCGGCATCAATGGGAACCTCTTCAAGAAGGGTTACAAGGGTAATAGCCTTACCGCTACGCTTACTTGCCTTAATAATTTCACCGTCCTTCACAAGGCGTACCATTTGCATAAGAACAACGTCCAATTTCGTTGCATCAATACCCAACGCGGTAAGAGCGCCTTTAAGACGGGGTACATAGCCGTGGTGGTCGGCACCTAATATATCAATAGCCTTGTCAAAGCCGCGGGTAACAAGCTTATTGTAGTGGTAAGCAATATCGGGTACAATGTATGTTGGAACACCGTTGGAACGCACAAGCACGAAGTTATCGCTGCCAAAATCTTCACCCTTAAACCAAAGAGCGTCCTCTTCCATATAGGTGTGACCGCTCGCCTTTAGCATTTCAACAACCTTTTTGGCTTCGCCGTTGGCATGAAGGGTACTTTCCTTGAACCAAGTGTTGTATTCGATTCTGTATTTAAGAAGGTCGTCGTGAAGTCCCTGAATGTTTTTGGGCAGGGCAAATTCAACTAAAGCCTTTCTTCTTTGCTCCTCGCCGACTTTTGTAAATTTATCGCCGTGGATATCGGCGAAGGCTTTGGCATGGGCTATAATATCGGCACCGTGGTAGGAATCCTCGGGCATTTCAATACTGTCGTCAAAAAGCTGTTGATAACGAAGTGAAAGGGAAAGACCGAATTTGTTTATCTGATTTCCTGCATCGTTAATATAAAATTCTCTTTCAACATAGTAGCCTGCTTTTTCCATAACTGCGGCAAGGCAGTCGCCAAGCGCTCCGCCCCTTGCATTACCTATATGCATAGGTCCCGTGGGGTTTGCCGAAACGAATTCAACCAATACCTTTTTGTTTTCACCAAAGTCGCTTTCGCCGTAGGAAGCGCCTTTTTCATTTATATCGCTGAGTATATCGGCGTAATACCTGTCGCTTAAAAATAAATTAATAAAGCCGGGGCCTGCAATTTCAAATTTTTCAACGTAAGAGTTGGAAAAATCGGCCTTTTCCATAATGGTTTCGGCAATTTTGCGAGGTGCATTTCTGAATAAACGGGACCAAACCATAGCGGCATTAAGCGCATAGTCGCCATGGTCTCTGGAGGAGGGCACCTCAATGGAAAAATCGGTAAGCTGAGCCTCGGGAAGAAGTCCCTCTGCCATAGCGGCCTTGGCAGCGTTAACGATTATATCCTTAATTTCGTTTTTAGCTGAGTTAACTATATGTGACATAAAATTTAAACCTCTTTTACGGTAATTTCTATACGATTTTTTCCTACGGGAGTATTGTTCATATTAAGGGTGTAAACAAGGGTCAGCTTACCTCCCGCTTCGCCGAGAGAATTTTCTATGCTTTCTCCGTAAACGTCAAGAACAAAATTACCTGCAGGGGTGCGGTAAAGAGTGCTGTGCCTTTTGCCGCATTCAACGACCATTCGCGTTTCAACCGCTCCGCTTCGTTGCATTACGGTTTCCTTTTCCGAAACCTTTATAAAGGTGTCGGTTTTACAGCCTGCTTGGTCACATTCATCGTAAATAATATATTGCTTATTATTTTTTTCTCCGTATTTGCCAACGGTTTTAAGCTCAATAACGCTTTCGTCCCCGTCAACGTACTGAAACCCTTTAACGGTTATAACTGCGTTTTTCATATTTTTTCAATATCCACCTGCTGTACTGAACTTTCCTGCGGTGCTTTGCCTAAAAGCAGAGCGGCAATTTTTGAAAACGACGGAGTAATATCGCTTACAAAGTATTCACAGGTAGCCTTTTGACCCGATTGGTTTAAAAGGCCGTTTTCGGCAAGTGCTTTTTTAACGGCCTCGGCAGTAGAAATGCCGGCGTTAATAAGGGTGACCTTTTCGCCCATAACACGCTTAATTGCCGCCGACAAAACGGGGTAATGGGTACAGCCTAAAATCAAGGTGTCAACCTGTGCCTCCATTAACGGAGTAAGGTACTTTTTAACGGTTTCGTAAACCACGGGGTCGTTTTCGTCTACCCAGCCCGTTTCAACGAGCGGTACGAAAAGGGTGCAGCTTTGGCAGTAAACCTCGGCAGTGGGCAAATACTCTAAAATATATCGTCGGTGCTCACCGCTGTTTATGGTGGCATTTGTGCCGATTACACCGATTTTGCCGTTTTTTGTAGCCATTGCCGCCGCCTTTCCCGCATGGGAAACAACTTCAACGTAAGGAACGGGTAACTGATTGCCTATATCGCTTGCTACCGAGCTTACGGTACCGCAGGCGGCCACAATAAGCTTTACGTTTTTTGACAGCAAAAAGGCTTCATCCTGACGGGCAAACTTACGTATGGTTTCTTTACTTTTGGTGCCGTAGGGTACACGGTCGGTGTCGCCGAAATAAACTATATCCTCATCGGGTAAGGCGTTTAACAGCTCTTTAACCACTGTTAGACCGCCGAGTCCTGAATCAAATACACCTATAGGGCGATTGTCAGCCATACCTATTCCTCCTTTTAATTAACAATAACACACAATATAATAACATATATTTTTATTTACTGCAACAGAAATTTATACTGCTTATGTTGTACTTGAAATATTTTTGAAGTTAGTATATAATAATATGGAATATAATTTAAGATTGGAGCGGTATCCTTGTTATTCAGTTTACTTAGAGGCGGCGCAACTTTTACTTCTGTCGTAATCCATATTCTTGCAAGCCTTTTGGTTATATTTGTGACTATGCCTTTTCACGAATTTGCACATGCCTTCGCGGCAACAAAGCTGGGGGACAGAACTGCAAGGTGGCAGGGCAGACTTACACTTAACCCTTTGGCTCATATTGATTATATAGGTGCTATGGGTATTATCCTTTTCGGCTTTGGCTGGGCTAAACCCGTACCTGTTAATCCTGGCGCTTTCGAAAACCCTAAAAAGGGAATGGCGCTTACCGCTCTTGCAGGCCCTGTGATGAACGTTATTTTGGGCTTTGTGGGTAGCGTTTTCGGTTATATGTTTTTATCTGTTTATCTTAAAAACGGCGCCGCGCTGTTAGCCTATATTGTTATGTTTTTCCGTGCTTTCAGTTCGCTTAATATCGGCCTTGCGGTGTTTAACCTTATACCAATTCCCCCTCTTGACGGTTGGAAGGTTTTAGGTGCATTTTTACCTGCAAGGACTTATTGGAAAATAATGAGCTACGAGCGTTATATAAGCTTTGCTCTTATCGTTCTTATTTGTATGGGTGTTCTTGACGCGCCCCTTTATGCAATGCGTAATTTATTAACTGCGGTTGTTGAATTTTTACCGCGCCTTATTTTCGGTTTTGGGATTGGTTAATTTATGGAAACTGTACTTTCGTATAAGGTTGAGGACTTTGAAGGCCCTTTAGACCTGCTTTTACAGCTTATAGCAAAAAATAAACTTAATATTTACGATATTCAGCTTACCGTACTTATAGACCAGTACCTTGAGCAAATTGAGCTTATGCAGCTTTCCGATATGGACGTAGCAAGTGATTTTCTTGCTATGGCTTCCCGACTTATATATATTAAAACGGTGAGTCTGCTTCCGAAGCACGAGGAAATTGAGGAATTAAAGCAGGAATTAACGGGCGAATTGCTTGAATATCAGGTTTGCCGAAGCATTGCCGCAAAGCTTAATGAAATGAGCAACGGTATCGACCGCTTTGTTAAGGAGCCGTCGGAGGTGGAGGTTGAAAAAACCTACACACTTACCCATGATGCAGGTCTTATTTACGAAGCCTATTTGTCTGCGGCAGGCCGCGGAAAAAGAAAGCTTCCGCCCTCTACCGCACCTTTTACAAGAATAGTGGCTAAAAAAATAGTATCGGTTTCAAGCAAAATAGTTTTCGTTATGCGAAACCTTTTCAGGGGCGGCAAAAAGAAGCTTTCGGCCCTTTATATGAGTGCAAAAAGCCGTTCGGAGCTTGTGGCTACCTTTTTGGCGGTGCTTGAGCTTTGTAAGGCTAACCGCGTAATAATTGAAGGCGACGCACAGTCGGCCGAAATAACCCTTATTAAGGAGAAAAAGAAATGAGTAAAGAAAACCTTGCCCTTTTGCCTGCCTTTGAAGCGGTGCTGTTTGCCGCAGGCGAGCCGGTTACCATTGACCGACTGAACGCGGTGTTCGGCATTACGGTGGATGAAATAATTGAGCTTATGGGCCTGCTTAAGGACCGTCTTGATAAAAGCGGCTCGGGCATTGAGCTTGTAAAGCTTGCTAACGCATATCAGCTTTGTACCAGAAGCGAATACGGTGAATACGTAAGGAAAAATGCCGATATTCACCGCAAAACACCCCTTTCTCAGGCCGCCTTTGAGGTTTTGGCTGTGGTTGCCTACAATCAGCCCGTAACCAAGTCCTTTATAGAGCAGGTTAGAGGTGTTGATTGCTCAAGCACCGTTACCACCCTTATTGAAAAGGGTCTTTTGGAGGAACGGGGAAGGCTTGAGCTTCCCGGTAAGCCCTTGCTTTACGGTACGACCAAAAACTTCCTTCGTTGCTTTGGTATTTCCGATTTAAGCGAGCTTCCTCCCTTACCCCACGATGAGCAGGGCGGAACACAGCCTGATTTAGGCGAACAGCTTTCGGTAGATGCCGTTTTGGGTGACGAGGAAGAATAGGAAAACTTTTACAGGACAAACTAATAAATGGATGTGAATAATATGAGCGAATCTAATTTAAAAAGTATAATGGACGTTTCTATGGAAAAGCTTCGCGCAATGGTTGATGCCGACACCGTTATCGGTACTCCCATTAAGGTTGGCGAGGTTACCCTTATTCCCGTTTCCAAGGTTGCCTTTGGTCTCGCTACCGGCGGAAGTGATTTCCCCAGCAAAACTCAGCAGGCAATTTTCGGCGGCGCAAGCGGAGCGGGCGTAACTATTTCTCCCGTTGGTTTCGTAAGCGTGTGCGGTGATAACGTCAGAATGCTTCCCATAAGCAGTGAAAATACGGTCGTTGACCGTGCTATTGCCGCTGCTCCCGAATTGCTTGCCAAGGTTAAGGAAGTGTTTGTCTCCGATAAGGAATAAAAGGTATATAAATTCTCCTTTCTTAATAAGATAGTTAAGAAAGGGGAGTCGTTTTTGAAACGGATTTTTGCTTTAATTCTTAGCGTTTTTTTAATGCTGTCTCCCATAAAAGCGGAGGGGATAAGCCTTTCGGCAAAATCGGCCGTGATTGTTGACGGAATAAGCGGAAGTGTGCTGTACGGTAAGGAGGAAAACACTCCTTTGGCTATGGCGAGCACCACTAAAATTATGACCGCTTTGCTTTTGTGTGAGCAAGGCGATTTGAACCGCACCGTAACAGTCACCCCCGAAATGGTAAGGGTTGAGGGTACCTCTATGGGGCTGTACGTCGGCCTGCAGGTAACCTATTACGATTTGCTTTACGGAATGCTTTTAGCCTCGGGAAATGATGCCGCCAATGCAACGGCTATTGCCGTTGGCGGTTCTATTCAATCCTTTGTGGCTATGATGAATGCCAAAGCAAAGGAATTAGGGCTTGAGAATACTCGTTTTGCTACACCGTCGGGACTTGACGGCACTGAGCATTATACAACGGCTCTGGAGCTTGCTTTGCTTACCCGTTATGCCCTTAAAAATAAGGATTTTGCTGCGGCGGCGGGCTGTAACGGTATTACCCTTGAATACGGCGGAAAAAAGCATACCTTTGTTAATCATAATCGAATTTTAAGAGAGTACGAAGGGGCCGTCGGGGTTAAAACAGGCTTTACAAAAAAGGCCGGCAGATGCCTTGTTACTGCGGCACGAAAAAATGATGGCTTTATTATTGCGGTAACCCTTAACGACGGTAACGATTGGCAGGACCATAAAGCGATGCTTGATTACGGCTTTAGCCGTCTTAATAACCAATCGCAACGCTTTAAGGAAAATAAATACTATATATCGGTGCTCGGCGGTGAAAAAAACAGAGTAAGCGCCTATAGCAATAACGCTTCCTTTAAAACCGTAAAGGGACAAAGCGTTACGGCAAGGGAATATATTTCGCCGTATGTCAGCGCGCCGGTTAAAAAGGGCGAAAAATTAGGTGTTATAGAATATTATTGCGGACAGGAAATAATTGAAAAGCGGTACGTTTATTCGGCGGAGGACGTAAAAGCCGTGAGCTGTGTCGGTGCTTTTAAGCGACTGCTTGTTGCATTTTTAAATATGCTTGGTTACATATAAAGGAGTTAATATGAAGGACAATAAAATTCGCCTTCAGAAGCATCTTGCCGATTGCGGCGTTGCTTCACGCAGAAAGGCTGAAGAGCTTATTGAAAATAAAAAGGTTAAGGTTAACGGCAGAATTGCTTCAATAGGCGATAAGGTTGACCCTATAAGAGATAAGGTTACTGTATCGGGTAAAACGGTTGTAGCCGTAAACAAAAAGGTATACATTATGCTTCACAAGCCACGTGGCTTTGTTACCACCGTTTCCGATGAGCTTGGAAGAAAATGCGTTACCGATCTTGTAAAGGACGTTGGATTAAGGGTTTTCCCCGTAGGAAGGCTGGATAAGGATTCCGAAGGACTTTTGCTGATGACCAATGACGGCGAATTTGCCAATAATCTTACCCATCCCTCAAAGCACGTTAACAAAACCTACAGAACTACGGTTAAGGGTGAGGTTGGTGATGAACAGCTTTTGCGCCTTTGCGAGGGTGTTGAAATCGACGGCAAAAAAACCTTGCCCTGTGATTGTTTTGTTGCAGAAAGAAAGCCCGACCGTACCGTGCTTATATTTGTTATTCACGAAGGAAGAAACCGTCAAATAAGAAAAATGTGTGAAGCAGTCGGCTTGAGCGTTATTCGCCTTAAGCGTACCGAAATTGCAGGTGTTAAGCTGGGTATGCTTCCTCAGGGAAAATGGCGCGACCTTAACGAAAGAGAAATGAAGCGCCTTACTTCGGTTTCGTCAAGTAAGGAGGGCAATGCTGATGATTAGCGTTCTTCCCGTAAAAAGCCAAAAGGAGCTTGCAGAGCTGTTTGCCGCTCATTCCATAGAGGTTAACGAGTTTTCGGGCGCCGTTAGTGCCGTATGTAACGGTGAAAGGCTCGGCTATTGCCTTTTTACCCTTGACAGCAAAAAAATGGTTGTGCTTGAAATTCAGCCGCGAAACGATTTAGCCCTTGCCGACGGTATACTGAGAAGCGCTTTGCACAACGCCGTTTGCGCTAAGGTAATAAGGGCGCAGTATATTGATTCTTCCCCTGTAGAAATTTTCGAAAAGCTTGATTTTATATTAAATAGGGAAGAGAAGACTCTTGATATTTCCAAGCTTTTTAAAAGTTGTCATAGTTGTTCTGATAAAAACACTTGATTTTTTTGAAGCTTTATGATAAAATTGCTATGTTAATGAATTGGAGGATATAAAAATGGAAGTTTTACAGATTATTTTAGGTGTACTTTTAGGCCTTATTTCTATAGCAGTTATCGTTCTTGTTCTTTTCCAGCAGGGTCACCGTCAGGGTATTAGCGGCGCTATTTCCGGTGCGGCTGAAACCTTCCTTTCCAAGAACAAGGCAAGGTCTGCCGATGGACTTTTTAAGCGCCTTACCACTATTTTTGCAATTGTATTCTTTCTTGTTGCTATTGCTGCTACCGCAGTTGCAACCTTCCTTGCAAAATAGTTTAAAAGAAAATCAACGCGGCTTACTGAAAGTAAGCCGCGTTTTTCATTTTTGTAAAGGTTTTATCATAGTATTAATTAGAGCTGCGAAAAACTAAGTCTTTGGCAGTTTGTACTTATACTATGGGAGAAATTTTAATGGATACCTTAAGGATAGTGTTTTTTTGTTTTATAGGTGTATACCTTTTAGCTTACCTTTATTTACTTTTGTTATCGGGGAAGCCTGTACGCTATTTGCTTTTTAATGCGTTTGTTTCCTGGTGGTGCTTTTTAGTGGTTAATTTACTTTCCTTTTTAACAAAAATACACCTCCCCTTAAACCCTGCAACCGTATTGACCTCGGGCGCTTTGGGGGTACCGGGTACCGTTTTGTTAATTCTGCTTAAATATTGTATTTTTATATAAAAAAGAGGTGCCAAACTCGTTGTTTTATGGTATAATACTTTATATAAAAAATTACGGAGGAAGAAATGCTTAATTTTATTTACGGACGTGCGGCTACGGGTAAAACCACCGCAATACTTTCTAAAATAAAGGAATCGGCCCAAAAGGGCGAAGAGGTTATTTTTATCGTGCCCGAACAGTTTAGCTTTGAAAGTGAAAGAGCGGTGCTTGCGCTTTTGGGAGACAAGCTTTCTCACAGCGTAACGGTGCTTAGCTTTTCGAGCCTTGCAGATACTCTTACCCGCCTTTGCGGAGGTGGTGCAAGGGGTGTACTTACCGATGCCGATAAAATTCTTTTTATGAATAAAACCTTGCTTGCCTTAAGGGACGAGCTGTACATTTGGCGCCGTTATCTTGCTTCTCCCGGCTTTGCTTCTAAGGTTGTGGATATGATTGGAGAATTTAAGGTCAGCGCTATTTTTCCCGATGATCTTGATAAGGTCTGCGAAAAGCTTGACGCTTCTGCCTTAAAGGAAAAAATTAAAGCACTTTCTCTTGTTTACAGAACCTACGATGCAATGCTGTCGGGTAGGTTTATTGACCCTGCCGACAAGCTTGATAAGCTGTATAACGATTTGAAAAATTATAAATTTTTTAGTAATAAAACCGTTTTTATCGACGGCTTTAAGGGCTTTACGGGTCAGCAGTATCGTATAATTGACGTTATTTTGGCCACAGCTAAAAGCGTAACTGTTGCCGCTCTTTGCGATAGCCTTCTAAAAAAAGAAAAATTAAACCTATTCTCAAATACCGTTGCCGCAGTTGCAAAAATAGCCGAAAAAGCGCCGTCCTACCGCGTTAAAATCGGCGAAAGCCTGCATCTTGAGGCTCCTCATTATGAAAGCTGTTCTATGGAAGGTGTTGAAAGACTGCTTTCGGGTAATTCTACGGTAGAGGAAAACGGACAAGACGTTACCCTTTGTGTGGCAAAAACTGTTGCTGATGAGGTTAGCTTTACTGCCAGAAATATACGGCGTTTAGTAAGAGAAAATGGGTATCGCTATAAGGATTTTGTTATAATCGCACGCAATCCACAGGACTACGAAAACGCTATTGAAAGGGAATTTGCCGATAACGACATTTCCTGCTTTTTCGATAAGAGAATTCCCCTTACTGTTTCGCCCTTGTACACATTTATTGATGCCGCCCTTAAATGTGCGATGAGCTTTGATACCGAAGAGGTATTCCGTTTTGTTAAAACGGGGCTTTCCTGT
>JAFVIF010000028.1 GCA_017474125.1 Clostridia bacterium | reverse complement strand
TGCCCGGATTCGAACCGGGGGCGTTCCGCTTAGGAGGCGGACCCTCTATCCTGCTGAGGTACAGAGACGTGTATGAAATTTTATCTATATTATCGCTCGCCTTTTGAGCAAAGGCGAGTGATTTAGTATAACCTTAGGAGGACCTTATTCTATCCGTTGAACTATGTGGGCATATACATCCCGTGCGCTGAAGCGCACGGGATATTTTTTATTAATCTCTGTAACCGTTAGGATTATTCTTCTGCCAGCGCCAGGTATCGATACACATTCTTTCAATATCTAACTCTGCTTCCCAGCCTAAAATTTCCTTTGCCTTAGAAGCATCGGCATAAACCTCATCAGGGTCACCGGGGCGACGCGGAGCAATAACGAAGGGAATTTCCATATTGGCAGCCTTACCGAAGGCATCCTTAAGCTGAAGCACCGATACACCGTTACCCGTACCAAGGTTAAAGGCTTCGCAGGACTCATTTTTAAGTGCCCAGTTTACAGCGGCAACGTGACCCTTAGCAAGGTCTACAACGTGAATATAGTCTCTTACACCCGTGCCGTCTACCGTGTTATAGTCGTTACCGAAAACGTTTAATTTTTCAAGTCTGCCAACGGCAACCTGAGAAATATAAGGCATAAGGTTATTGGGAATACCCTTGGGGTCCTCACCTATTCGGCCGCTTTCATGTGCGCCGATAGGATTAAAGTAACGAAGAAGAGCAATGCACCAGGAATTATCACTAACGTATAAATCGCGGAGCATTTCTTCGATAAACAGCTTTGTTCTGCCGTAGGGGTTAATAGCGCCAAGAGGCATACCCTCCTTAAGGGGCATTTCCTTAGCAACACCGTAAACGGTAGCAGAAGAGGAGAATACGATTTTTTTAACGTCAAACTCACGCATAACCTCTAAAAGCACAAGAGTGCTTATAAGGTTATTGTCGTAATATTCAACGGGCTTCGCAACCGATTCACCAACAGCCTTAAGGCCTGCAAAATGAATAACTGCTTCAATCTTATTTTCCTTAAAGATATTTCTTAAAGCATCCTTATTACGAACGTCCTCTTTATAAAACTTTACGCTTTTACCTGCAATGTCCTGAACGCGTACAAGAGATTCCTCGTTACTGTTGTCAAGGTTATCAACTACAACAACCTCGTACCCTGCATTAAGCATTTCAATACAAGTATGAGAGCCTATGTAACCTGCGCCGCCTGTTACTAAAACTGCCATTTAAATCAACTCCGAAATAATAATTGTAAAATTACTTTTTATATGCTATACTTAATATACTTAGTATATTATACTTATTGCTTTTAAAAAATGCAAGAGTTTTTGGAGAGTTTTATGAACAGTATTATAAACCCCGGCGTTTTTTCCGCCACCTTTGCGCTGCCAAGCGGCGTTGTGGACAACCACCTTAAGATTGCCACCGCAGCTCAGCTTAAGGTTTTACTTTATATTTTTCGCAACAGCAACGAGGAATTATCAACCGAGCAAATAGCCTCTGCCCTTTCACTTCACACCGAAGAGGTTGAGGACGCTATAGGCTATTGGGCAGGCGCAGGCTTTTTTAATGCGCCCACCAAGGCTGTGGCAAACCCAAAAGCCACCACCAAAAAGGCGCGTATGCAAAGCGAAAAGCCTACACGTGAAGAGGTTGCCCGCCTTGCCGACACCGATGAGACTCTTCAGTTTTTATACCGCGAGGCGCAAAGCATATTCTGCCGCGGTTTAAAACAGAACGAGGCATCCCTTATTGCTTGGCTGTATTCCGACGAGGGTATGGAAGCTTCGGTTATTCTTATGCTTTTACGACTTGCTAAAAAAGAAAATAAAATCAACCTTCGCTATATTGAAAACACCGCCATTAATTGGATTGACAGCGGGGTTGAAACCCTTGCAGATGCCGAAGCAAAAATGACCGAGGAGCTGCTTTACGACCAATGCTGGAAGCTGGTATGTGCCGCCTTCGGTATTGAAAAGCGCAAGCCCAGCAAAAACGAAAAGGAGCTATCCTTCAAATGGGTTAACGAATGGAAGTTTGACCGCGCAATACTCGTAAAGGCTTACGAAATATGCGTTGATGCAACGGGTAAGTTTTCTATTCCCTATATCAAGGTTATACTTGAAAAATGGCACAGTCTCGGAGTCAAGGCCCTTGAGGATATCGATGCGTTACAGCAAAAAGAGCAAAAGGACGATGACTCTTTGGAGGACGAGCTTATTAAGAAAATCATTAATTCGGAGGATTAAATATGGCACTTTCAAGCGAAACCGTGCAAAAGGCTCTTTATCTTAAAGAGCAGACGGTAAAAAAAGAAGAACACCGCTATGAAACGGATTTAAAAGCGGCTATAGCCAAAAATCCGAGAATACGCGAAATTGATACGGAGCTTGCCGCAATAGGCACCTCCCTTTTAGGTTATTCAATAAAGGGCGACCTTGCCGCTATTGAGGAATGCCGTAAAAAAAGCGAAGCACTGTCTAAGGAGAAGGCCGAGCTTTTAAGCAAGGCGCAGGTTCGGGAAAAAGCCGTTTTTTGCAAGGCTTGCGAGGATACGGGCTACGTTTCGGGAAGGCTTTGCGAATGCGTTAAATCGGTTGCAAGGGAGCTTGCCGTTAAAGAGCTTAACGACATTATGCCCCTTGAAGGCTCAGGCTTTGATAAATTTGATATAAGCTACTACCCCGACGAAGCGAAGGAAAAAATGCAAAAAATACTTTCCTACTGCATTTCCTATGCCGACAGCTTTTCCAAAAACAGTGAAAACCTTTTATTTACAGGCAAAAGCGGTTTAGGCAAAACCCACCTTTCCCTGTCTATTGTAAAGGAGGTTACAAAAAAAGGCTTCAAGGTTATTTACGGACCTGCTCAAAGCCTTTTCACCGCCGCCGAAAAGGAACGCTTCAGCTATTCGGGTGATACCGAAAAGCTTGACGAAATTATGGAGGCCGACCTTCTTGTCATTGATGATTTGGGAACCGAATTTATGACCAACTACGTGCAATCCCTTTTCTACGATATCGTTAATTCACGACTGCTTAAAAAGCTGCCCACCATTATAAGCACTAACCTTTCCTTTGAAGAGCTTAAAGCACGCTACACACCGAGAATTGCTTCACGCTTTATAGGTGAGTATTCACTAAAAACCTTTGTCGGAAACGATATAAGGGTGCTGAAAAAGGCAAAAGAACAAAAATAAAAACAGGTGCATTTCCGCTTTTGGAAATGCACCTGTTTTTTAGCTTTTTTTAAAGAATTGAGAAGCCTACAACAACTGCGGCAAATACTATGGAAACCATAGAGAGAAGCTTAATGAGAATATTGATGGAAGGGCCTGCGGTATCCTTGAAGGGGTCACCGACAGTATCGCCTACAACTGCGGCCTTGTGGTTTTCACTACCCTTACCGCCGTGCACGCCACTTTCAATATACTTTTTAGCGTTATCCCAAGCGCCGCCCGAGTTAGACATAAACACAGCCATTAAGAAGCCCGAAGCAGTAGCGCCTGCAAGCATACCTACAACACCCGTACAGCCTAAAACAATACCTACGATAATGGGCACTATTACGGCAACGATAGTAGGAACAATCATTTCCTTAAGGCTTGCCTTGGTACAAAGGTCAACGCAGGAAGCGTAGTCCGCATCAGCATTACCGTCCATAAGGCCTACAATTTCCTTAAACTGACGGCGAACCTCTTTAACAACGCTTTGTGCGGCTCTGCCAACAGCATTCATTGTAAGAGCGGCAAAAATGAAGGGTAAGCAAGCACCGATAAACATACCTATAAGAACGGTTGGTCTTGTAATGCTCAGGTCGGCAATTTGCTCTGCGCCGCCTTCAATAGACTTAACCTTATCAACATAGGAAGCCATAAGGGCAAGCGCGGTAAGTGCGGCCGAGCCGATAGCAAAGCCCTTACCCGTTGCGGCGGTAGTGTTACCGAGAGAATCAAGGGCATCTGTTCTTTCTCTGACCTGCTCCTCAAGGCCCGCCATTTGAGCAATACCGCCTGCGTTATCGGCAACGGGGCCGTAAGCATCGGTTGCAAGGGTAATACCCAAGGTGGAAAGCATACCAACGGCTGCAAGGGAAATACCGTAAAGGCCTAAAGAGGGATTACCTGCGCCACCTGCTACGAAGTATGCAATAAGAATGCAAATTGCAATAATTACTATAGGAAGAAGGGTTGACATCATACCAACCGAAAGACCGCCTATAATAATGGTTGCGGTACCGGTTTCACTGGTAGCGGCAAGATTCTTTGTAGGCTTGTAGCTGTCAGAGGTATAGTACTCGGTAGCCTGACCGATAAGCACACCTGCAACAAGACCTGCAAGAATGGCGAAATACATTTTCCAGTTACCCTGAGGTAAAACGTACCAAACGAGGGGGAAGGATGCTAACGCAATTACTATTGCCGAGAAGTTGGTGCCGCGCGAAAGAGCGCCTAAAAGCTGCTTTTGAGATGCGCCCTCTTTTGTTTTAATAAAGAATGTTCCCACAATGGAGCAGATAACACCGATTACCGAAATAAGCAAAGGTAACGCCATTGCACTTATACCGTTATCCTTAAAGGCGGAAACACCTAAAGCACAAGCAGAAATTACCGAACCTACATAGGATTCATAAAGGTCAGCGCCCATACCCGCAACGTCGCCAACGTTATCACCTACGTTATCGGCGATAACAGCGGGGTTACGAGGGTCATCCTCGGGAATACCTGCTTCAACCTTACCTACAAGGTCAGCACCTACGTCGGCCGCCTTGGTAAATATACCGCCGCCTACTCTGGCAAACAACGCCATTGAGGAAGCGCCCATACCGAAGGTAAGCATAGCGCTTGTGATTTCACTCTCACTAAGCTTAAACACAAACTTTAAAAGACTAAACCAAAGAGCAATATCCAAAAGGCCGAGGCCTACTACGGTAAAGCCCATAACGCTGCCTGCTGAAAAGGCTACGCGCAGGCCCCTATTAAGTCCCTCGCGGCAGGCATTGGCGGTTCTGGCATTGGATGCAGTTGCTATCTTCATTCCTATAAAGCCCGAAAGAGCGGAGAAAAAGCCACCCGTTATAAACGCAAAGGGCACGTAAGGAGTAAGCAGCTTTGCAACAGCCATTCCGCCGAGAACAAGGAACATTACTCCGAAAAACACCAGCACTACCATATACTGACGCTTTAAATAAGCATTTGCACCTTGCCTTATAGAAGCGGAAATTTTTTTCATTTTTTCAGTTCCCTCGGAGAACTTCAATACCTTTTTGGCCATAAGTACAGCAAATAAAAGGGCAACTGCTGCACCTATAAAGGTAAATATTGCAAGATAACTTGCCATCATAGATTCCTCCCAAATTTAGAGTGTAAAAATAATTTTATCACGAGATTGTTAAAAAATCAACATATTTTTATTTGCAAAGCGAAAAAAATTTTCAAATTAAAAACGTTGACGCCAATTCATCTCAGCGTCAACGTTTTAATGTTATTCTATTTTTTAATTCTTAGTTTTTTCTCTTCACCTTTTATAAGGCGTTTAATATTATCCTTATGGCGCCAGAACACTATTACACCGCCAAGCAAGCTTAAAGCTATAACAACAAAATCGGGCTCGGTTATTCCGCCAAAGCCGTTTATACCGATAGAAAAGCCTACAACAAGCACGGTTGCAATAAGAGTACTGAGGGAAACTATTCGGGTGATTGCCATATTTACGGCATAGCCTATAAGTCCTGCGCCTATTCCTATAGGACAGCAAACCGCAAAAATCCCAACGCTTGTTGCCGCACATTTTCCGCCCTTAAAGCCGAACCATATAGGAAAAGCGTGACCTATCATACAGGCAATGCCGCAAAGGTATTTTCCGTAGGTAACCATAGTGGCACTGTCGTTAAAAGCGTATTTATAAACAAGCATACCGAGAAGCGCGGCGGCGGCGCCCTTTAAGGCATCGCACAAAAAGGTTAGAATACCTGCGGTTTTTCCTGCAACACGCAACACGTTGGTCGTGCCTGCATTACCGCTTCCGTGCTCTCTGACGTCGGTTTTTGAGAATACTTTAGTGAATATTACCGCAAAGCTGATACTACCGATAAGGTAGGCGCAAACAGGTGCCAGTATGGCAAGAGCAATCATTTTTTATCGTCTCCTCTTTCTCTGATAACAAAACGAACAGGTGTGCCCTCAAGACCGAAAATTGATCTTATTTGGTTTTCTAAATAACGTTGATAGGAAAAATGGAACAGTTCCTTATTATTGCAGAAGCAAACAAAGGTGGGTGGCGCGGTTGAAGCCTGTGTCATATAATAAATTTTAAGTCGCTTACCCTTATCGCTGGGGGGCTGAACGCGCGCCGTTGCATCGGCAAGAAT
The DNA here is from genome assembly GCA_017474125.1 of Clostridia bacterium. Classification (GTDB taxonomy): domain Bacteria; phylum Bacillota; class Clostridia; order Oscillospirales; family Acutalibacteraceae; genus SIG607. Next base: position 37,894 of record JAFVIF010000028.1, on the reverse strand, counting down.
ATCGTTAAGCTTGCCTGTGGAAATACGCATATTGTTCTGCTCGTACACAAAATGAATAAGCTCGAAAAGGCGGTCAACTCGTTGACCCGTTTTTGCCGAAATAAAAATAATGGGGGCATAGGGCATAAAGGAAAAATCAACCATAAGCTTTTTTCTGTATGCATCCATAGTGTTGCTGTCCTTATCAACGGCATCCCACTTATTAACGGCGATAATACAAGCCTTTCCCTGCTCCATTGCAAGGCCTGCAACCTTAGAGTCCTGCTCGGTGAAGCCCTCAACTGCATCTATCATTATAACACAAACGTCGCTTCTTTCAACAGCCATTTGAGCGCGGAGCACACTGTACTTTTCAATCTGCTCCTCAACCTTACTTTTACGGCGAAGTCCTGCCGTATCAATAAAATTATAGACAGCGTTGTCCTTTATTATTCGGGTGTCAATAGCGTCTCTCGTGGTGCCTGCAATATCGGAAACAATAGAGCGCTCCTCACCCGATACGCAGTTAATAAGCGAGGATTTACCTGCGTTAGGCTTACCTATAACCGCTACGTTTATTACCTCCTCGTCACCGTCCTCGTTTTCTTCCGTCGGAAGATATTCAAAAACAGCGTCAAGCAAATCACCGGTGCCGTGTCCGTGTACCGACGAAACGGCAATAGGGTCGCCAAGGCCTAAATTATAAAACTCGTAAAACTCCATAGGAGTTTTACCAAGGCTGTCGCACTTATTAACACAAAGCACAACAGGCTTACCGCTTTTAAGCAGCATAGCCGCAATATCGCTATCGGCGGCAGTAACACCCGAGGTTAAATCGGTTACAAATACTATAACGCTTGCGGTTTCAATAGCAAGGTTTGCCTGCGCGCGCATAGATTTTAAAATTATATCATCGGTTTTAGGCTCAATACCGCCCGTATCCACAAGCATTATTTTACGGTTACACCATTCACAGTCGCCGTAAATACGGTCTCTCGTTACACCCGGGGTGTCATCTACTATTGAAAGGCGCTGACCGATGAGCTTATTAAACAGCGTAGATTTACCAACGTTAGGTCTGCCTACTACTGCAACAACAGGTTTTGCCATTTAAACCACCTCAATTCCTAAAATATTATCAATTAAATTATAACCGTCGTTTTCGGTTATTACGGCCTTTACACCTAAGGCCCTTTCCATTTCGACAACGGTTACGTCGTCAAGGAACATATCATTTTCAAAGCGAAGCATTGAAGCGGGAATTAAAAGCTGCTCGCCAATATCCCTGCCACTAAGCTGTTTAATTATATCCCCACCCGTAATAAGTCCCGAAACGGTTATTTGCTCACCGAAAAACTCATTCTTAATACCAATTACGCTACAGTCAAGGCTTGGCCATTTTGCCTTTGCCCTTTCAACAATTTCGCTTATAAGCGGATATGCCGCCATTCCGGTTGCTATGGTTTTCTTTTTGCCGTCGGGCTTTTGGTTGCAAAGCTCTATTGCATCAAGCGCTTCACCTTTAAGGAGCGCCCACATACCGACTCCGTTATCAAGCTGGTCAAAATCACCGTAATAATCATACTCGGGGATTTCCTTTTCAGCCTTCAAATAAAATTCATCGGAAGCGTAAACCTTTCTGACACCGTATTTTTCTATACACTCCTGCCCGAATTCATCTACAATTTTCAGCACCTCAAGGGCGGTTTTATTATTGTAGGGCTCAATTTTTGCAAGGCCCTCTCTGAATTTAGTAAGACCGACGGGAACGCAGGCAACCGATTGCACGCTTTCCATAGCCGTTAAATCGGCAAGGCTTCGGCGGAGCTCCTCACCGTCGTTATAGCCGGGGCACAGCACAAGCTGACAGTTCATTGCGATACCCGCTTCATTAAAGCGATTTAAAATTTCAAGGCACTCCCCTGCAAAGCGATTATTCATCATTTTACAGCGAAGGGACGGATTAGTGGTGTGCACCGAAACGTTAACGGGGCTTATGTGCATTTTAATAATTCGGTTTATTTCGTGCTCGGTTAGATTAGTAAGGGTAATATAATTACCGAAAAGAAAGGAAAGGCGGGAATCGTCATCCTTAAAATAAAGGGTGTCGCGCATCCCCTTCGGAAGCTGGTCAATAAAGCAGAAAATACACTTATTTTTACAGGAGCGCTGTTCATCCATAAGGTAGGAATCAAATTCAAGGCCTAATTCCTCGTACTCGCCCTTATTTATGCGAATAGCTTTAACCTTGCCTTCCTTTGACTCTATTTCAATTTTCAAACGCTTTTCATCCTGATAAAAACGGTAGTCTAACACGTCGATAATTTCGTTGCCGTTTATGGTAAGAATTTTATCGCCGCCCTTTATTCCCTTTTTATCCGCTACTGAAAAAGGAGTAACAGAATCAATTTTAACCGCCATACTTCCACCTGCCTTCATTTACAAGAAAAAAGGCAGAGAGATATCCCCCTCTGCCCCTTAATTCAAAGATTTAAGATTAATCCTCTACCTTAACTACCTGACGGTCACCGTAGTAGCCGCAAGCTGCACAAAGGCGATGAGGACGCTTATACTCGCCGCAACGGGGACATTTAACCAGTGCGGGAGCGGTAATCTTCCATAAGTTATTACGTCTCTTGTCTCTTCTTGCTTTAGATGTTTTTCTCTTAGGTACTGCCATTTTAAATACAACTCCTTAATAATACTAAAAAGTTAATTTTCGTCTTTTAAAAGATCTGCCAGAGCTTGCAGACGTGGATCTATCTGTTTTGTGTTACAGTTACATTTTCCGTCGTTCAGGTTTTTGCCGCAGGATGCACAAATTCCCTTGCATTCCTTTTGGCATAGGTGTTTCATCGGAAGTGAAATAATTACCTCGGTAAAAATAAGCTCATCTAAATCAAGCTTGTAATCCTCTACCAAAATAATTTCATCGCTATCGCTTCCGGCGATTTCGGGAGCCAAGGACTTTTCAAGCGTCACCTCATGTCGGATTTCGGTTGGTAGCCCGCACCTGTCACAAGGGGCCGAAAAGACATACACCATACTGATTGACAGCGTTACCAGTCCGGCTCTGTTCGTTACCTTTCCCGTTACCGTAACAGGCTTTTTGAGCGGATATTCACCCATGTACTCAACGTCGGAAAGATTAACAGAGTATTCGATAGGAAGGGCATAATTCTCGGTTATAAAAAGCTTCTTTAAATCAAGAATCACACAGTTTCCCCCCATCGTTGCCATAATATTATATACAAAAGCGTTTCTTTTGTCAATACCCAATTTGCTCACAGCCATAAAATATATTACAGTTGAAATTTAAAGCCAAAACGTGTATAATAGGTTTAAATGAACATCTGATTTTTTCGGTTTGGAGAAAAATATGACGAAGTTTAACGAGAATTTCAAAAAGGTTTTCTTCTTTTTCTTCAGCAAAAGGTTTTTAATATACACACTGATTGGAAGCTTTAACACCTTCAACTGTGTTGTTTTCTCAACCTTGCTTGAGCTTGCCCGCGTACAGGAAAACCTTGCCTTTGCCATAGGATATATGATAAGCCTTACAATATCTTATATATGTAACAGCCTTTTCAATTTTAAGCGTAAACTTTCTTTTTTGCGTTACAGTAAGTTTTGTATTTCCTATATTCCTAATTTTATAATTCAGAATATTGTTACATTTATATTCTTCAACATTATAAACGTTCATCACGTTATTGCATATATAGTTGCCGCCCTGCTCGGCACACCCGTAACCTTCTTATTCCTTAAGGTGTTTGCCTTTGGAGAAAAGAAATCGAGACATAATAACACTTAAAGCAAAACAGGAAGCCTTCTCCTTTGAAAGCTCCCTGTTTATTTTTTTAGCTACACTTTATAAATTTATATGCTCCGATACTATTTCACAAAGCTCCTCCTTAGTGGAGCAGCCCAAAATACTGCGCATACAGGAAACGCGGTAGGAAACGGTTTTTTCCGACATAAAAAGTTCTTCCGAAATTGTGGAATAGGTTTTCCCCTCGTTTATGCTTTTTAGTATTTTAAAATCGTTTTCATCGCAGGAGGCAAGCATTGTTTCAAGGTTTAAAATGCGCTTTGCGGTAGCATCGCTGTACATTGGGTCGTTAACAGTGGTGCCTACGGTGACGCGCTCCTTAAGGCTCACCTTTCTATTGTCGGTGCTTTCCCTTACGTTCAGCACGGGTGTAACGTAAACACTTGTCCTTATTCCGTTGCTTCTTTTATATAAATATGAATAGGCGTGAAGCGCTTGACGGCCAAGGCGGGTATGGTCTACCGAAATAGTCGTAAGAGAGGGAGAACCGAGCTGTGACAAAAGTGAATCTCCGAAGGATACCACGTAAATATCACCCGGTATACTAATCCCTTTTTTTCTTAAATAATTCATAAGGCAGTATGCTGCAACATCATTGGCGCATATAACCGAATCGTACTTTTCGCCCTTTCCGAATTTCTCACAGCACTCATCAAGGGAGCCGTTATTATAAATAATATCGTTTTCACTTTTTAATGCCACCGATAAAAAGTATTCCTTTTTGATTTGGTCGGTGGAGGAAGCCGGGTTAATGGCAAAAAGAGCGGTACTCTCCTTATTACAGGCAGAAAGATACCTGATTACCTCCGCCATACCTTCGCGGTAGTCCACAAGAATATTCGAATAGTTATCGGCCGACAAATCACTTTGATGATTGACAAAAAGAAGCGAAACGCCGTTTTTTGCAAAATGGTCGTAGAAACGGCCGTCGGTTATAACACGGGTGGTAAGAACTATAAGCACTCTTCGTTCCTCTTCACCGTAAACCTTATCGAGATTTACCGAAAGAATATCCTCGTTTTCCAAAAAGTAAACCCCGTAATGGCGCTTTGCCGCCTCACTGCTTAAGCCCTTAAGCGTTTGCGAGCACCACACCGAGCCGTTATACTCGGGGTCAATATATACGTATACCTTCATTTTAATCACCAATTTTAAAATACCATACTTCACCCAAAAATAAAAGTATTTTTTCTTTTAATTATTGTGTTGTGAATTACTGAATGATATTTTACAATAAAAGCATAATCTTTAAAAGGAGTTAAAGCATATGAGTTTCGAAAAAGTTCTCTGTGTCGAAGAACCTATAGTTATAGACACCTACGATGAATCCCCCTGTGAAGAATTACCTATGTTTGCCGACAGCCGAGTTCATCAGCGTTCCAGCGGTAACCCCTACCCAAATAAGGTAGTTATTAAAACAAGAAGCAAGGTTAAATACGCCAAGGAATACAAGGCAATTAAAATTCAGAACAAGTATATTGAGCTTGTTATTCTCCCCGAAATCGGCGGTAGAATTTATTCTGCAAAGGATAAAATCACCGGTTATGATTTCTTCTATAAGCAGCACGTAATTAAGCCTGCTCTTATAGGTGCGCTTGGTTCTTGGATTTCAGGCGGCGTTGAATTTAACTGGCCCTACCATCATCGTCCCTCTACCTTTATGCCCGTTGACCATTACATTGAACGCACCGCTACCGGCGGCGTTATAGTATGGCTTTCCGAGCACGACCCCATTGACCGTATGAAGGGTATGGTGGGTATTTGCGTAGAGCCCGATAAATCTTACTTTGAAACAAGAATGGTTGTTGCCAACCGTACAGCCCTCAGAAAGAGCTTTTTATGGTGGGAAAACACCGCTGTTCCCGTAAATAAGGATTACGAAATATTCTTCCCCGACGACGTTGACTTCGTTCGCTTCCACTACAGAAGAAGTGCTACAAGCTACCCCATTGCAAAGGGAAGCTTTAACGGCTTCGTATTTGAAAAGGGCGGCGTTGACATAAGCAAGCATTTTAATACTAAGCCTGCAACCTCTTACTTCTCAGCCGCATCTAAGCACGATTATTTCGGCGGCTTTGATAACGGCATAGGCTGTGGTGTAGTACATATCGGCGACCACCATACCGCAGTTGGCAAAAAAATGTTTACTTGGGGCTACAACCAGCTTTCCGAGTCCTGGGAAAGAGCCCTTACCGATACCGACGGCGCTTATGCCGAGCTTATGGCAGGCTCTTATTCCGATAACCAGCCTGACTTTTCTTGGCTTGAGCCTTACGAGGTTAAGCAGTTCTCCCAGTTCTGGTATCCTCTTGCCGCCTTGGGTGTGCCCTCCTACGCTAACCTTAACGGTGCAATCCGTATGGAGGACGGCGTTCTTAAAATTCAGCCCACCTGCGACAAAAAGGCTTGCCGCATAACTGTTAAGAACGGCGAAAAGCTTGTTCTTGACACCACGGCCGATCTTATTGCAGGCGAGGTTTTAACCTTAACCGGCGACTTTACCGCCGACTGCTACTCGGTAGAGGTTGAAGGTATTCTTAGCTACGATTACGCTCCCCACGTTAAAAAGCAGTTACCCGAATTATTCCCCGAGGTTGAAATGCCTAACGAGCTTAATACCGCTCAGGGACTTTATCTTGCAGGACTCCACTATATGCAGTTCCGCGACCCAATTGCCGACCCCGATGCTTATTTTAAGCGCGCTTTGGAAATTGACGAAAACCACATTCCTTCTCTTACAGCTTTAGGCGAAACCGCCTGCAGAAGAAATGATTTTGCCGAGGCTATTGAATACCTTACCAAGGCCGCAACTGCTCACACAAAATACAACACCGAAATGGAAAGCGGAAAAATCCATTATCTTTTAGGTTATGCAAAATCTATGCTCGGCTATGACGAGGAGGCTTATAACCACTTCAGAAAAGCGGCTTGGAATAACGACAGCATTTCCTGTGCTATGACCAGAGCCGCTCTCCTTGATGCCAAAAAGGGTGACTTTGAAGGCAGTATTTTCTGTGCCGACAAGGCTCTTGACAAGGGCGATCGCAATCCTCTTGCCGCTCCCATTGCCGCACTTGCAGAATTAAAGCTCGGAAATACAGAAATGGCTGAAAAGAGAATTGATGCCCTGTTAAAGCGTGATCCTCTTAACCACCTTGCACGCTACGTTGCCGTAATTCTCGGAAAAATCAGCAAGGATGAATTCTACGGCGCACTTAAGTCTTCTATGAGCCAAACCTGTATGGATTTAGCCTTCGACCTTACCGCCGCCGGCTACACTGCCGAAGCAATGGAGCTTCTAAGCGCTGTTCCTCTGTACACAAAGGATGTTGCTCCTTCCCTTGCATGCTATATAGGCAAGCCTGAAGCTGCAAGCTTTGCTCATCGCACCTTCCCCTTCCGTTTTGAAGAAATTGCCGCTCTTAATGCATACGAAAACGAAAACGACTTCCGTTATTTGCTCGGTTGTCTGCATTTTGCTCAAAAGCGTTATACTAAGGCTGAGCAGCTTTGGAAAACCTGTAACGGTTGGCAGGCTGTAAGAGCAAACGCTGTTTCTCTTTGGAAAAACGGTGACACAAGCGGAGCAATTGAAGCTCTTAAAAAGGCCGCTGAGTTAAATTCCGATTGTGAACAGCTCGTTTACGAGCTTGCTTATCTCTTAAACCTTACCGGTGCCGATGCAGAAGAATCGGTTAAGACCATTGCCGCACTTGTACCCGACCTTAAGGCGGCACGTGACGACATTGTTACCGAATGGGCTATTGCCGCTAACCGCGCAGGTGATTACGAAAAGGCACTTTACCTTATTAATAATCACGACTTTATACCCTGCGAGGGCGGAGAAACCATAGTTGCCAAGCAGCACATCGCCGCACATTACGGTATTGGTAATCGCCTTTATGAGGAAGGCAATTTTGCCGAAGCAATTAAGGAATTCCGCACCGCTCAGGTTATTCCCGATAACCTTGGCGCAGGACTATGGCAGGTAGGCCCCATTATTCCTTCTAAGTACAACGAGGCTCTTTGTCTTATTCACTTAGGAAAGGCTGATGAGGCTAAGGAGATTTTCGACTATATAATCGGTCTTGATATCGACTTCTTCTCTAATATGCACCTTCCCTCTCTTCCCTGCTATCAGGCTCTTTCTATGCTGAATATAGGTATGACTGCCGAAGCCTATTCTTATATGAATAAATATATGGCTGTTTGGAATACCGAAAAGGCACGTGTTGATTCGGGATACTTCAGTGCAACCCCCTTCTTTATTTCCTATCCCGAAAAAGCAGAGGTTGCCCGCGCAAAATACTATAACGCTCTCATAAACGAAGGTGCCAAGGTGTTAAACGGCACCCACCGCTTTATGAAGTAATATTAAAATATTACCAAAAAAAGCTTGTTTTCTCCATGAAAACAAGCTTTTTACATTGACAAAATCCCTTACCTATATTAAAATATGTAAAGTCAAAAACTATTTAAGGAGTGACTTTTGTTGGATTTCTTAGTAAATACCTTCGGATTTCTTTGGGAATTTGCAAGTCAGATAACCTGGCAGCAAATTGTTATGTGGATTATAGGCGGCACCCTCGTTTTCCTCGCTATCAAGAAGGAAATGGAGCCTACTCTGCTTCTCCCTATGGGCTTCGGTACCATTCTTGTTAACTTTCCTCATTCTGCAGCTATCGGTGAAGCCGCAGAGCCGGGCTTTTTAACCACGCTTTTTAATGCAGGTATCTCTAACGAGCTTTTCCCCCTGCTTCTCTTTATAGGCATCGGCGCTATGATTGACTTCGGCCCCGTGCTGAGCAATCCTAAATTAATGCTTTTCGGTGCCGCGGCACAGTTTGGTATTTTCTTTACCCTTTGTCTCGCAAGCGTATTCTTTGCGGAGAACGACGCCGCTTCTATTGCTATTATCGGTGCGGCTGACGGTCCTACCTCTATAGTTGTTGCCGAAAAGCTTGACTCTAACTATAAGGGCGCTATAATGGTTGCGGCATATTCCTATATGGCTCTCGTTCCCATTATTCAGCCTCCTGTTATTAAGGCTTTAACAACCAAGAAGGAACGTATGATTCGTATGCCCTATAAGCCTGCAAACGTTTCTAAAACCACTAAGATACTCTTCCCCATTGTTGTTACCCTTATTTCCTGCGTTATCGCTCCCTCTGCTGCTTCCCTTATCGGTTCGCTTATGTTCGGTAACCTTATCAGAGAATGCGGAGTGCTCGATTCCCTTTCCGATACTGCACAAAACGTACTTGCAAACCTTATTACCATTTTCCTCGGAATAAGCGTTGCTTCTCAGATGGTTGCAGAAAAGTTCCTCAAAAAGGAAACCCTTCTTATTCTCGGTCTCGGACTTATTGCATTTATCGTTGACACCGCAGGCGGCGTTCTTTTCGCCAAGTTCTTAAATCTTTTCTTAAAGGAAAAGATGAACCCGATGATTGGTGCGGCCGGTATTTCGGCATTCCCCATGTCAGGCAGAATCGTTCACAAAATGGGCTTAAAGGAAGATCCTCAGAACTTCCTGCTTATGCATTCTATAGGTGTAAACGTTTCGGGTCAGATAGCCTCTGTTATTGCAGGCGCGCTTATCCTCAACTTCTTTATGCATTAGGAGGTAACAAAATATGAATTGGATGAACTTTGTAAAATATCTCCCGTATATGGGAAAGGGTATGCTGGCAATAATAATCGTAATAGGAATTATTATTCTTGTTACCGGCGGACTTAATAAGCTTATAAACAATATTGAAAGCAAAAAGAAATAAAACGATGAGCCGATGGAAATAATTTCCGTCGGCTTAGTTTTTTAAAAAAAGGATGACTGTTATGCGAAAAACCAAAATCATTTGTACCATAGGCCCTGCCTGCACCGACGAAAGCGTTTTAAAGGAAATGTGTAAAGCCGGTATGAACGTTGCCCGTCTAAACTTTTCCCACGGCACCTACGACGACCATAAGCAACGCATTGACCTTATTAAAAAAATAAGAACGGAAATGGATTTACCAATTGCAATAATGCTTGATACAAAAGGTCCCGAATACCGCATTAAAACCTTTGAGAAAGGAAAAATAGAGCTTAAGGACGGCGACCTTTTTTCCTTTACCACCGATGAAATAATAGGAAACGAAAAAAGAGTAAGCGTAACCTATAAGGGCCTTATAAAGGATTTATCGGTAGGCGATAAAATTCTGCTTAACAACGGACTTTTATCCTTCCGTGTTACAGAGCTTACCGAAACCGATGCCATTTGCGAAACGGTTATCGGCGGCATACTTTCCGACCGTAAAAGCATGAGCTTCCCCGGTAAGGTTTTAAAGCAAATTTATTTAAGCGAGCAGGATAAAAGCGATATTCTTTTCGGCATTAATAATGATATTGATTTTATTTCCTGCTCGTTTGTTTCCTGCAAGCAGGATCTGTTGGACGTTAAAGAGTTTATAAATGCCAACGGCGGCGATAATATAGGCATTATTGCAAAAATAGAAAATCAGGCAGGAATAGATAATATTGAAGAAATCTGCAGTGAGTGCGAGGGCATTATGATAGGCCGAGGCGATATGGGTGTGGAAATTCCCTTTGAATCCTTGCCTGCCATTCAAAAAAGGCTTATTACAAAATGCCGACTGTTGGGTAAAAGGATAATCACCGCCACCGAAATGCTGGAATCTATGATAAGCAGTCCCCGACCAACAAGAGCCGAAATCTCCGACGTTGCAAACGCAGTTTACGACGGCACAAGCGCCATAATGCTGTCGGGTGAAACCGCCGCAGGCAAATACCCTGTGTTAACGGTAAAAACCATGTCGGATATTGCCGAGCATACCGAAAACAACATTCACTACTCAAAGCGCTTTAAAAACAGCTCCTTTGAAATACGTAACACGGTAGACGCTGTTTCCCATGCCACCTGCACTATGGCGATTGATATTAACGCAAAAGCTATCGTGGCCTGCACCCTTTCGGGAGGTACTGCACGTATGGTATCACGCTTCCGCTCCCCCGTTGATATTATCGGTCTTACCACCAACGAAAAAACCTACCGAAAGCTTGCCCTTTCTTGGGGTGTTATTCCCGCTAAATGCGAGGTTTATAATTCCACCGACGTGCTTTTCTTTAACGCAAACCGTACTGCAAAAAGCATTTTATCCCTTAATAACGGCGATAAAATAATTATAACGGGCGGAATAACCAACGGCTCTACGGGAAATACCGACACCATAAAAATTGATACCATTTAATTCAAAACGGCTCTTTTGAGCCGTTTTTTGTGTCGTTCACAATCCTTATGAATAGTATGTAAAAGAAGATATTAAGTGCAAAAGAGAGTGAAAAAGGTGAACGAACAAAAAATAATACTTATGGGTAATCCAAACGTTGGAAAAAGCACCCTTTTTAACAAGCTGACAGGCAAACGGCAGCATACGGGAAACTGGGCGGGCAAAACCGTTGAAACCGCTACGGGCATTTATAAAGCCAAGGAAAAGCGCTACCGTATTGTTGATTTACCCGGTATTTATTCCCTGAATTTCAATTCCCCCGAAGAAAAAATAGCCAAGGATTATTTAATAAATGAGCAATACGATGCCGTACTTATAATTTGCGATGCTACCGATTTATACCGTAATTTAAAGCTTGCGTTAGAGGTTATTGAGATTTGCCCGAAAGCAATTCTTTGTATTAATATGCTTGATGAGGCAAAAAGGCGAGGCATAACCATTGATACAGAAGGGCTTAGTAAGGCGCTTTGTATTCCCGTAACAGGCGGTGTTTTTAAAAGAAGCGCAGACGAGGTTAAGGAAGCTCTCGGGTATATAGATAAGCTCCCGAACACCGTACCCGTTTTGCCTTACCGAGACGAGCTTATAAAAAAATACGTTAAATACGGTGAGAATAAGCTATACGCTCGTGATAAAAAAATCGATAAAATTCTTTGCGGAAAATATACCCGTTATCCCGTTATGCTGTTTTTCTTACTCATTATTTTGTGGCTTACGGTAATGGGGGCAAACTATCCGTCACAGCTTTTATCCCGTGCCTTTATTTTTTTAGGCAATAAGCTGAGTCTTTTTGCTGATTACATTAATATGCCGTTTTATTTAAAGGGCATATTAATTGACGGTGCCTACAACGTGCTGTCACTCGTTATTTCGGTAATGCTGCCGCCTATGGCAATTTTCTTTCCGCTTTTTGCTTTACTTGAGGAAAGCGGAATTTTACCCCGTATAGCCTATAACCTTGATCCTGCGCTGAAAAAATGCGGAGGCACCGGCAAGCAGGCCCTTACAATGTGTATGGGGCTTGGCTGTAACGCTGTGGGGGTTATGAACTCCCGAATTATTCCTACGAAAAAAGGTCGTCTCATTGCCATACTTACAAACAGCCTTATTCCCTGCAACGGCAGATTCCCTACCGTTATTCTTTTAATTTCGGTAATGCTGGGAAGCGCCTATACCCACCTTTACGGTGCAATGCTATTGACCCTTTTTATTGTTATTTCGGTTATTTTAACCCTGCTTATAACCTTTATTCTATCCGTTTTCTTTAAGGAGGAAGGTGTCGCACCCGTCATAGAGCTTCCCTCCTTTAAACGCCCCGACGTTATAAAAACCTTAATCGACACCTTTATTAACAAAACGGTTAAAGGACTTATTAGGGCGATTATTGTAGCCGCTCCGTCAGGTGCTGTTTTATGGCTTATTAACTCTTTAAGCATTAACGGCAGGTCGGTTTTATTGCTTATAACCGATTTTTTAAATCCCGTAGGCCGCATTTTGTGTATGGACGGAGTTATACTCACCGCCTTTATTTTAGGCTTTCCTGCCAACGAAACGGTGCTCCCCGTGGCCGTTATGATATACAGCGGTGCCTCTACCCTTGCCGAAGCTGACAACGGCAGAATAATAAAGCTTCTTTTAGCAAACGGCTGGAGCGGTATAACTTGTCTGAGCGTTATACTTTTTTCATTTTTCCATTGGCCCTGCGCCACCACCCTGCTCACAATAAATAAGGAAACCGAAAGCATTAAATATACCCTTCTTGCAGTTTTAATCCCCCTTTTAGCAGGAATTATACTTTGTTCATCCCTTAACCTTGTAAAGCTTATATAGTTAATAGTTAATTTGTTAACAAAATGACTAATATTTTTATTTAATTTTGAGTATTTTGATAAATTTACTAAAAGTGGCAAAATTACTATTGTTTATTGGAAGCATTTTTAGTATAATAATATGGGTTAATTTGTACGTACTTTTAGTTATTTACTGTTAACTTAGTATAAATAGGAGGTAATCGAGTATGAGCGATACATTATTCGTGTGCTTAATGGGCATAGGCACCGTATTTGTTGGTCTGATATGCATCATAATCGTATGTAATATAGTCAGCAGCATAATACGTCTTACGGAAAAAAAGCCTGCCGAAAAGGCAGCTGACACTTCCGTACCCGCTGCACAAGTAACACAAATCCCTGACAAACAGCGCCTTATTGCCGCTGTATCGGCAGCCATAGCCGAAGAGCTCGGTACTGATGTTTCAGCACTGCGTATCATATCCTTTAAAAAACTTTAATTCAAACCCAAGAAAGGTGAACAAAAATGAAAAAGTATAAAGTAAACGTAAACGGTACAGAATATGAAATCACTTTAGAAGTTATTGACAGTGCTGACGTAGCCGCTCCTGCCGCTGCTCCTGCAGCACCTGCTGCACCTGTAGCAGAGGCCGCTCCTGCACCCGCTCCCGCACCCGTAGCTTCCGCTCCCGCAGAAGGCGAGCAGGTTAACAGCCCTATGCCCGGTAACATCCTTGCAGTTAACGTAAACGTTGGTGATACCGTAAAGGCCGGACAAGTTCTTATGATTCTTGAAGCTATGAAGATGGAAAACGAAATCATGGCAGGCGTTGACGGAAAAATCGTTTCCCTTAACGTTCAGAAAGGTTCTACCGTTGAGACAGGAACTCTTCTCTGCGTAATCGGTTAATCTTTTTTCGGAGGATAGACTGATGAACAAAAGACTTATTAACCAAAAATTTATTAAGTCTCTTTGTGTAGCTATATTGGCTTTTGCCCTTATTATTGCGGGCTTTAACGTATTTGCCACTCCCGCTACCGAGGAGACAGGTACAACCGATCCTATTTTAGTTGCTACCGACAGCGGCGCCGAAAAGACCGACGGTCAAGAGGCGTCGGAGAAAATTGAGCCTAAGGAAGCTATTAAGAACTTCCTTGGACAAACAGGCTTTAAGGCTACCTTCGGCGGCCTTTTAAACGGTGCAAAGAATCTTGACGAATTTACCAACAATTACGGATATCTCGTAATGATTCTTATCTCCTTTGTCCTTATGTATCTTGCTATAGGAAAGGGCTTTGAACCGTTGCTCCTTCTCCCCATTGCTTTTGGTATGCTTCTTACCAACCTTCCCGGCTCTGATATGTTCCACGAAATTCTTTATGCAGGCGGCCACGTACACTGGGATTTATTCGGCGGAGCCGAAGTTACCTCAGAGTTTATCGAAACTCTTCGCGCAGACGGCGTTGCCGAATCGGTTTTAAGCACTCTTACCGTAGGCGAAACTATTAGCGCCGGTCTTCTTGACTACCTTTATCTCGGTGTTAAGCTTGGTATTTACCCCTGCCTTATCTTTATGGGCGTAGGTGCTATGACCGACTTCGGTCCCCTTATCGCCAACCCCAAGAGCCTTCTTTTAGGCGCCGCAGCACAGCTCGGCATTTTTGCCACCTACGCTGTTGCAATAAATTTCCTTGGCTTCGACTCTCTCGAAGCAAGCTCTATCGGTATTATCGGTGGTGCCGACGGTCCTACCGCTATTTTCGTAACCAGTAAATTAGCTCCTCATCTTTTAGGACCTATCGCCGTTGCCGCTTACTCTTATATGGCATTGGTTCCCGTAATTCAGCCTCCCATTATGAAGGCTCTTACCACCAAAAAGGAACGTATGAGAGTTATGAAGCCCTTAAGAGAGGTTTCTAAAAAGGAAAAGATTATTTTCCCCATTGCCGTCACCGTATTCGTTGCCTTCCTCGTTCCTTCTGCCGCACCCCTTATCGGCTGCTTAATGCTTGGTAACCTCTTTAAGGAAAGCGGAGTTGCCGACCGTCTCTCCAAGACTGCACAGAACGAGCTTATGAATATCGTTACTATTTTCCTTGGCGTTACCGTTGGTGCAACCGCTACCGCAAAAACCTTCTTATCCATAGACACAATAAAGATTATCATTATCGGTGTTGTTGCTTTTGCAGTAGGTAGCGCAGGCGGCGTATTACTCGCTAAGTTTATGAATCTGTTCTTAAAGAACAAAATTAACCCCCTTATCGGTTCTGCAGGTGTTTCTGCTGTTCCTATGGCCGCAAGAGTTTCTCAGACCGTTGGTCAGAAAGAAAACCCCAAGAACTTCCTTTTAATGCACGCTATGGGACCCAACGTTGCAGGTGTTATCGGCTCGGCTATTGCCGCAGGCGTGCTCCTTGCACTGTTCGGTTAATGGAGGTATAAATTATGACTAAATTAAATATTACCGATACTATACTCCGTGACGCCCATCAGTCTCAGGCCGCTACTCGTATGCGTATCGAAGATATGCTCCCTGCACTCGAAAAGCTCGACAAGTTAGGCTACTGGTCGGTTGAATGCTGGGGCGGTGCTACCTTCGACGTATGTATGCGTTTCTTAAACGAGGACCCCTGGGAGAGACTTCGTACCATCAAGAAGGCTATGCCCAACACAAAGCTGCAGATGCTTCTTCGCGGCCAGAACATTTTAGGCTACAAGCACTATGCCGACGACGTTGTTGACGCCTTCGTTAAAAAGTCTATTGAAAACGGTATTGACGTTATCCGTATTTTCGACGCTCTTAACGACCCCCGTAATATGGAGCAGGCAATGAAGTCCTGTAAAAAGTACGGCGGTATCTGCGAAGCCGCAATGAGCTATACAATAAGCCCCGTTCATAACGAGGAATATTTTGTAGAGCTTGCAAAAACCCTTGAAAAAATGGGTGCAGACGTTATTTGTATTAAGGATATGGCTAACCTTTTACTTCCTTACGATGCATATTCACTTGTTAAAAAGCTTAAGGAAGCCGTTAAGTGCCCCATTCATCTTCACACCCACAACACAACAGGTACAGGTGATATGACATACCTTATGGCCGCTCAGGCAGGCGTTGACATTGTTGACACCGCCCTTTCTCCCTTCGGTAACGGTACTGCTAACCCTGCTACCGAGGCACTTGTTGCCACCCTTAAGGGAACCGAGCGTGATACAGGTCTTGACCTTGATGCTCTTGCCGACGTTGCTGCCCACTTCAGAGGCGTTGCAGACAAGATGAAGGCTGACGGTACCCTTGACCCCAAGGTATTAAGCGTTGACACCAAAACCCTTATTTATCAGGTTCCCGGCGGTATGCTTTCCAATATGCTCGGTCAGCTAAAGCAGGCCGGCAAGGAGGATAAGTACTACGACGTTCTTGCTGAGGTTCCGAAGGTTAGAAAAGACTTCGGTTATCCTCCCCTTGTTACTCCTACCAGTCAGATCGTAGGAACACAGGCTGTTATGAACGTTATTGCAGGCGAGCCCTATAAAATGGTTCCCAAGGAATCTAAGGGTCTTCTCCGCGGTGAATACGGTACTCTTCCTGCTCCCGTTAACGAAGAGGTACGTAAAAAGTGCATAGGCGACGACGAGGTTATTACCTGCCGTCCTGCCGACCTTATTGAGCCCGAGCTCGATAAGTACAGAGAAGAAGCAGGCGAGCTTGCCAAGTGCGAGGAAGACGTGTTAAGCTATGCGCTCTTCCCCCAAGTAGCCGCTAAGTTCCTTGAAGCCAAATACGGCAAAAAGGAAGAAGCTCCTGCCGCTCCCGTAGATGAAAACGGAGTACGCACCCTTATAGTTGAAGACCTTTCTTAACGGTAGGTTCCGACGTATAAAAACCTCTGAGAAAATCTCAGAGGTTTTTTGTTGCCAACAAATGAAAACTGTGTTATACTTTTTTAGGTGATTAAATTGACAGAAAAGCTTTATGATTTTGATTCATATTTAAAGGAATTTACCGCTACAGTGGTTTCCTGCGAAAAAGCAGACGGATTTTACAAGGTTATCCTTAATAAAACCGCATTTTTCCCCGAGGAGGGCGGTCAGTACAGTGACAAGGGCATTTTAAACGATGCAACCGTTTTTGACGTACAGCTTGAAGACGGCGAAATTGTGCACTATTGCTCTAATGCTGTAAGCGGTGACGTAATTGGTAAAATCGACTTTGAAAGGCGTTTTCGCAATATGCAGGAGCATACGGGCGAGCATATTATATCGGGCCTTGTACACTCCCTTTACGGCGGTGAAAACGTTGGCTTTCATTTAGGCGACGACGAGGTCACCTGCGACTATGATATTGAGCTTAATGAAGAACAAATCAAAACCATTGAAGTGGAGGCAAACAAGGCTGTTTACCGCTGTCTTCCCGTTACGGCCTGCTATCCGAGCACGGACGAGCTTAGTAAAATAAACTACCGCAGTAAAAAGGAAATAGACAGTGCCATTCGTATTGTTACTATCGGTGACGTTGACTGCTGTGCCTGCTGTGCCCCACACGTAAGGCTCAGTAGCGAGGTCGGCGTAATTAAAATACTGTCAACCATGAGACTTCGCGGCGGTGTAAGGCTTTTTATTGCCTGCGGACTTGATGCTTTTACGGATTATTCCTTAAAGCACGACCAGATTAAAAGCGTATCCGCTCTTCTTGCTGCAAAGCCCTATGAATGTGCAAGCGGTGTTGAAAGACTTATTAATAACCTAAAGGCAGAAGCCTACAGAGCAAATCAGCTTTCCACACAGCTTAACGAAGCCAAAATAGAAAAAATAGGCAAAACCGACAAAAGCATTGTAATATTCACCTGCGTTGACACAAAGGCCCTGCGCGAGCTTGTAAATAAGGCAAAAGAAAAAAGCGGCTCCCTTTGTGCCGCTTTCAGTGGTAACGATACCGACGGTTATTCCTTTATTGCTTATAGCCTTACGGTCGACGTTTGCTCTCTTGCCAAGGCCTTAGGCGAAAAGCTTAACGGTCGCGGCGGAGGAAAACCGCCAATGGTACAGGGCAGTGTTAAGGCAACCAAAGAAGAAATAAAAGCATTTTTCGACGGTTCGTTATTCTTTGAGCTTTAATTATTCAAAAAGCTTATTTAGTCCATCAACGCTTGCCATTGAACAATAATCGTCATCGGTAACTATAAAATGGTCCTTAAGGATAACGCCAACGCTGGCTAAAATTTCTTTTATCTTACGTGTAACCTCAATATCATCCTTAGATGGGAAAGCTATATTGCCGGGGTGGTTATGCGCTATAACAACCTCGGTAGCCTTTGAACGTAGCACAAGCTCCATAAGCGCCCGTGCGTTAACTCCTACTCCGCTAACGTCGCCCTCACTTATTATAATACCGCTATCGCGAACCCTTCCCCTGCTGTCAAGGGTTATTGCCATCATCTTTTCAACCGTCGAATTTGCAAGACTAAGCTGGAAAAAGGTGCCGAATTCCTCAGGCACGGTCATATATTTTTTATCAAGACACTTTTCAATTTCATAAAGACTTGCAGTTTCTTTAATCATTTTAAAAAGATAGGCTGTACGGTTAGTTACGTGAGGGAATTTTTCCAGCTCGTAAACGGGAGCATCCATAACGTTTGCTATTGTTTTATACTTATCTAAAAGCTTATGGGCTATTTCGTTTGTATCGGGGCGGGGAATAGAAAAGAATAGTATAATTTCAAGCTTTTCATGTTCATTAAGCCCCACAAAGCCGCTCCTTGCAAACTTTTCAAATACCCTTTTTCTGTGTCCGTCGTGTATACCCATTTTAAACCTCGTTCTAAAATATTCTTTATCTATTCTACTACCATTTTACTTATATTTCAAGGTGTATTTAATTATGAAGGAATTCATTATTTCACAAAATGATGCCGGACAGCGGCTGGACAAGTTCATACAAAAAGCTATGCCTGCTCTGCCTAAGGCGTTAATGTACAAATTTATACGCACAAAGCATATAAAGCTAAACGGCAAAAAGGGTGATATAAGCGTAAAGCTTCAGATAGGCGACAAAATTACCGCCTATATTTCCGATGAGTTTTTCGTAAATAAAAAGCCGCGGTACGACTTTTTATCGGCATCCGACAGCCTTAATATAGTATACGAGGATGAAAATATTATCCTTGCCGACAAGCCTCAGGGCATTTTGTCCCACCCCGATGAAACCGAATATAACGACACCCTTATAACACGTATACAAAAATATCTTTACAACAAGGGTGAATACGACCCCGAGGCCGAAAACTCCTTTAAGCCTTCCCTTGCTAACCGAATTGACCGCAACACGGGCGGTATAGTTATTGCCGCCAAAAACGCCGAAGCCTTAAGAATTTTATGCGACAAAATAAAATCAAGGGAAATTGACAAGCGCTATTTAACGGTTGTCCACGGAACCCCTAAAGAAAAAGAAGCCCTGCTGGAAGGCTTCCTTGAAAAGAACAGTGACAAAAACAAGGTTTATTTGCAAAAAAATAAAACCGAAAATAACCTTAGTATAAAAACCTATTACCGTACCCTTAAAAGCAAGGGAGGTTTATCATTACTTGAAATCGAATTGTTTACAGGACGCACCCATCAAATACGCGCCCATTTATCCTCTATAGGTCATCCCTTACTTGGGGACGGTAAATACGGCCGCCTCAAGGAGGATAAAAAATTAGGCTTTACAAAGCAGGCGCTTTATTCTTATAAGCTCACCTTTAGCTTTGAAAGCGATGCAGGTATTCTTTCCTACCTTAACGGAAAAACCTTTACCGTTAAAAAGGTATGGTTTGCAGAACAGCTATTCGGTTATACATTATAATGAATATGTTCAATTACCCTTGGTAATTGTTTGCGAATTCAAAGAATTCGCAGTCGAAATAAGGCTTTGCCATGTTTCGACATCAACATAGTCATTATAATTTTGAGTTTAAGGAGAAAACAATGACAGAAACCCATATGATTAAAAACATTCCTCATCCGAGAAAGGTTTTTTCGCGAATAGGCCTTTCTCTTTTCCTATACTTTATAGTCAGCTACCTTTCGGTATTTTTATTAGATTTTGCTTTTTCAAGATTTTTACCCATTCATTACGGCAGTGACTATTACGTTTGGTTCAGAATTATTCTATGCCAATATTTGATCGGCTTTCCCGTTATATATTTCACCCTAAAGGGCTTACCCATTTATAAGTACCCTGCCGAAAAAATGGGCGCAGGCAAGCTTTTTACAGCCTTTCTGATTTGTCAGGGGCTGGCTTACAGCGGTAATCTTATAGGAAATGCACTGAATAACGCTATTTCAAAAACTCTCGGCAAGGAAATAAGCAACAACGTAGCCGAGCTTGTCAGCAAAAGCAATCCTATAATAGTTTTTATCATCGTGGGAATCATAGGCCCCGTAATAGAAGAGCTTATTTTCAGGCGCTTTATAATCGACCGAATTCGCCCCTACGGAGAAGTGACGGCGGTGCTGTTTTCGGGCATTACCTTCGGTATGTTCCACGGAAATTTTTACCAATTATTTTATGCCGCCGCACTGGGTATGCTCTTCGCCTTTATTTACGTAAGAACAAAAAGCCTTAAGTATCCCGTAATTTTGCATTGTGCCTTAAACTGCACCTCGGTTTTAATGCAAACCGTATTCGGACTTATGCAAAGCGACAAATTAACAAAAATTACCAGATTTGCCTTTACGGGAATGTATTTTGCATTAACCTTAACGCTTTTGGCTTTTTCCATTATCGGACTTGTTAAGTTTTCTAAAGCGATAAACAAAATTTATTTTTTAAAAAACGCTTACGATATGCCAAAAAACAAAGCCTTTTTATATTCCTGCGTTAACCTTGGAATGATATTGTTTACCGTTACCGTTTTGGTAGAATTTGCCCTGAATATATTTCGCTGAGTTGCCTATAATAACGGTGAAAGGTGAGTCAGATGAATAAAAAAGAGAAATTTCCAACTGCTTTTTCAGCAGTTCCCATTGCAGATATGCCCGAAAACGTATCGGAGCTTATTAACAAATACGGAACCTATGAAATCCAGCCTACAGCCGATACCGAAAATAAGTATCCGACTATTGCGCAAGGGCTGGCAAAAAAGCAGAAAAAAGCAGAAAAGCATCAACGCTCATAAACCTTTCCGAGCCCCGCAAAAGCGGGGCTCGTGCTATAGTAAAAACGCAGATGAAATATCATCTGTGTTTTTACTATATTTCATCCTTAACTTCTATTACACCGCTGCTGTGATAAAGGCTTGGGGTAACTATAACCTCAAAGCCGCGGCCAAACTCACTCGTCCATTCAAGACTTCTCCTGCGCGGAAGGGCACAGCAGGAAAGCAGTGTCATTATAGCGCCGCCGTGCATAATAACAGCCGCCTTATAAATACCGTTTGCCATCATATCCTCGACAACGCTGTGGAAACCTACGCATATTCTTTTGGCAAACTCGGTGGAATCCTCACCGCCGGGAGGAGAAGCAATCTGTCCCGAGGTCCATTTATAAAAGTCGGGATTGCTTTCAAGCTGAAGAGCGGTTTTGCCCTCAAACTCACCGAAATCGTATTCCATAAGGTCGTTTACGTTTTCAGCGGGTATATCGGGATAAAGTATATTTGCCGTCTGGCGGCAACGAAGCAAGGGGCTTGTATAAACCTTTTCAACCTGAGGATAATCAATTTTTTCCTTCAAATTAGCAAGAGCCGCCGCACCGCTTAAGGAAAGAGCAAGGTCGGTTACACCTATATACTCACCTCTTGCATTACCGTCGGTGGCACCGTGGCGAATCAAATAAAGCTTATAGGTTTTCATACAATTCCTCCTCGGTTAATTCACAAATAACTAAGTTTGAAACAAGCATACCCTTATCGGTTAAATTAAGCCTGTCTTCATTAAATTCAATTAGTCCGTTTTCTTTTAAAATAGCCGCCTTTTCGTAAAAGAACTTAGAAAAGACTTTACCGTAAAGCGCCTTTAGCCTTTCTTCCCTTATACCTTCCTTCAGACGAAGAGCAAGCATAATATATTCGTAAAAATCGCCGCCCTCCCCGTCACCTTCGGTTTTGGGACAACGTATAAAGCCTTTTAAATCGGCAGGGTAATGAAAACGCTTGCCGTCAATAAAGGAATAAGCCGACGGGCCTATGCCAATATATTCCTCGGCGTGCCAATACTTTAAATTATGGCGGCTTTCCTTCCCTTTTTTCGCAAAATTGGATATTTCATAATGCTTATATCCTTTTTCCTCCAAAAGCCTTATAATTGCCAAATATTCATCCCCTACGGCATCCTCACTTGGAAAGGTAAGCTGATTGCGTTTTGCAAATAATGCAGTCTTTTCCTCTAAAATAAGCATATAGCAGGAAATATGCTCGGGGGATAATTCTATTAAGCGCTTTGCAGAATTAAGACTTTGCTCCATACTGCCGTCAGGCAGCCCAAGCATTAAATCAACGGTAATATTATCAAAGCCGCACTCTCTCGCCAAATTAAAGGCATTAACCGCATCATTAAAGCTGTGGCGCCTACCCAATGCCTTAAGGCTTTGGTCAAATGCAGACTGTACACCCATTGACAGTCGGTTAAAGCCTGCACGCTTTACCGTGCTTAAAAGCTCCTCGGTTGCATCCTCAGGATTAATTTCAAGGGTGATTTCGGCGCCGTCGGACACACAAAATGCGTCTTTAACGGCGGCAAGCAGCTCCGTTAAGGCCTCTGCGCCAAGCGTAGACGGTGTACCTCCGCCAAAATATACAGTATCGGCAGGGCGCGACAAAGCCCCACCCCACCGATAAATTTCGTCCTTAAGCCTTAATATATAGTCGTTCATAACCTGACCGTGACACATAGCTGTATAAAAATCACAGTAGGCGCACCTTTTTCGGCAAAAAGGAATATGAAGATAAACCCCAATAGGCTTAACCAATTATTTCGCCCTCGCAGGAACCGGGGATAGCGGCTGCGTTAGCCTCGTCGGTATCAAGATGCATAGCTAACGCATAGTTCTTGCTTACTCTGGCAACAACGTCGTCGAAAATAAGAGCTCTGCCCTCGGTAGGAATCTTAACCGATACAATCTGCTTATCAACAATGCCGTACTTTTCAGCATCCTCGGGAGTCATATGAATATGACGCTTAGCGGCAATAACACCCTCGGTAATTTCAACCTCTCCGCAGGGGCCAACGAGCTTACAGCCGGGGCTGCCTGCAAGGTCACCCGACTCACGAATAGGAGCAGAAACACCGATGCTTCTGGCTTCGGTTAAAGAAATTTCAACCTGAGTCTGAGGACGGCAGGGTCCTAAAATGGATACACCCTTAATCTCTCTCTTGGGGCCGACTACGGTTACTCTCTCTTCGCAAGCAAACTGACCGGGCTGAGAAAGGTCCTTCTTGTTAGTAAGCTGATGACCTTTACCAAAAAGGATTTCAAGGTCCTTTTCACTTACGTGAACGTGGTGAGCGGAAATTTCAACCAATACTGTCTTTTTCATCACAATACTTCCTTTGTTATGTATTTTTTACAATTATATTGTATCATATTTTTTATGAGTTTCAAGTAAAATATAGACTTTTTTATTCTGCGGTGTTATAATTTTTATATAATAGTGAGGTGTTTTTTTATGAAATGTATAATTAACGGAAAAATCATTACCGAAAACGGCGTATTAGAAAACAAGGCTATTGTTTTCGATAAAAAAATAATCGATATTTGCGAAAACCAAGGTATTCCGAAAAATGCCGAAATTATTGATGCAAAGGGTAATTTCGTTTGCCCCGGCTTTATAAGCATTCATATTCACGGTGTAAACGGCTGTGACACCGAGGACGGCAATGTAGATGATTTAAATAAAATGAGCAATTATCTGCTTACTACAGGTGTAACGAGCTGGTGTCCTTCCCTTGCAACAGTTGAAGAAAACAGAATAGAGAAAATATTAAATGCCGTAAGAGAAGCTAAAGGCCAAAACAACGGCGCTAAAATAATAGGACTGCATTTAGAGGGCATTTTCTTAAGCAAGGTAAAGCGCGGCGCTCACCGAGAGGATTGGCTTCAGCTCCCAAAAGCCGAGCTTGTTATAAATAATAAGGATATTATTAAGCTTACCATTTGCGCTCCCGAGCTTGACGGCGCCATCGACTTTATTAAAGCGGTTACCAAGGAAGGCGTAAGGGTTGCTCTCGGCCACAGTAATGCAACCTACGAGCAGACAAAAGCCGGCATTAATGCGGGTGCCACCGACACCACCCATTTATTTAACGCAACCTCTCCCCTGTCTCACAGAGAGCCGGGACTTCCCGGTGCGGTGCTTACCGACGACAGAATTTATACCGAGCTTATTTGCGATAAATTCCACATTCACCCCGCCCTTTACGATATGGTTTATAACCTTAAAAAGGATAAGCTTATTCTTATAACCGACTCTATTCGTCCTGCAGGAATGCCCGACGGAGTATACGAGCAAGGCGGCTTCACGGTTACCAAAAAGGGTGTTGAATGCAAGCTTCCCGACGGCACCATTGCAGGCAGTGTAATCGACCTTAACACAGGAATTAATAACGTAGTTAAAAACAGCAGTATTCCGCTTCACGAAGTAATTAAGGCGGCCTCCCTAAACCCTGCAACAATGCTCGGCATTAACGATACCGTAGGCTCGCTTAAAAAAGGCAAATGCGCCGATATAGTTATAGCCGACACCGACTTTAACATTATAAGGGTATTTAAAGACGGAAAGTAAAATTAACACTAAAAAATGCACCTCTTAACGGTTTGACCCGTGAGGTGCATTTGTTTTTGCCTATTATACTAAAAACAAGAAGAACATAAATAATATTTAAGCTTTGCTTATTAAAGCTGGAAAATAGACTTGAAAGCATCAAGCTTCTTGATGTTGATGTCCATATTAGTCTTTTTACCGTCTTTAAATTCTGCTGCAAATCTCCAAGTGGGAAGAGAAATTCTTTGACCGGTAGCCCTGTCATTGCCGCCGTTAAGCGGATGACCGTCACCAATGTGCTTAAAGGAAACGATATCGCCGGGTTCGAAGTTATAATCTTCGTCACCGGTGTTATAAATAATACCCTTTCCGTTTTCTACGTTAACGTAGCTGCCTGCTCTGAAATCGTCGTTAGGATCCATTTTGCCGGTTTTGAAGTTTACCCAACCGTACAAATTGCCGCTGTTAATACGAGCAGTAGTTCTTGCCATATATTTATTGTCTTCTTTAATACGGTTTATAGCCGCTTTTACTTTATCAAAAAATCCCATTTTTTTATCTCCTTTTAATTCAATTTTTGTCTTCTTGTTTTATTTAAAGCATTAATGCTTATATATTATTTTGTTTTTGGCATTTGGATAACTCTTATTTGTTCCGTCTTTAAAGTGAATTGCTTTAATTTTGAATTTTATGGTTAAATCCTTTAACTCTGAATTCCACAATTCACGGGCGGATTGTCCTTTGCTTACGTTTAGCCTAAGGTTATGAGTTTCGGAAGCTTTACCGTCAAGGTTGCAGTACATCTCTACGTAAGAAGAGGAAAGCGTTGCTCCATCACTGTTCAATATTTCAAGTTGTCCGCAAACAAGCTCAATAGCGTTATTGCTTTTATTGGTAAGCTCAAGGTTGAACAAATAAAAATATCCTGCGCCTACGTATCCGTCAGCCAAATTTTCGTTGTATTCAAGATTGGTTTTTTGTGTAACCTCAACCCTTAAATTATTTGCCGAGTAACCCATTTCCCTGTAGCCAATAAAGCAGGCAATTAAAAGAATGATGCTCAGGATAACGGCAATAACACGAATTCGTTCCGACTTTTTTTCCTTTTTATGCCGTTTTTCCTCATCAAGCCTCCGTTGCTCCTCGGCACGGCTTTGCTCGGCAAGCTCGTTAAGCCTGTTATTAATAATTTCTTCTATACCGCTAAGCTGTACACCGTCAAGTGCAGTCCTTATAACGGGTATCATTTCGCCAATGTCGTTAATTAAAGCAATATCGGCGCATTCTTTTACCGCCGAAGCAGTATTTTTTTCAATATATTGGGCTGCATTATCATAAGCTATAAAAACAATATTTTTTTCAAAATCGCTCAACAGCTTTATATCCTTGTTTTTAGCGCTTTTGATTTTTTCCATTACCAAAAAAACGTTTTCAGCCGTAGGGTTGGTAGGCAAAATCGCCAAAAAGCCTTTTTCATCAAGCTCTATGACCTTAAAGGATACGGCCAAATCGGACACTTCTTTTTGGCTCTGTTGCTTTTCTTCGTTTGATACGTCTTCTGCTTCATCAATATATTTAATAGCCAAAAGGCAATCCTCAAAACAAGCAACCTTTCCTATAAAATATTTTTTTGCAAGCTTTAATAATTGCGGAGCCTCTTTGTAATCTCCGCATTTTTCAAAAAAATCAATAGCCTTTTTAAAATCATGCGCTTTAAGGCAGTAACTATCAGCGTTTAAAATATCGTCGGCAAAACTTAAATATGACTTTTCAAAATTTTCCTTTTCAACCTTTATTCTTTCAGCCTGCTCGTCGTAATCTTCCGATTCTTTATCAAGATAATCAAAAATAAATTGACCAATGCCGCAAGAATCGCACTTTGCCGAAACCAGCTCGCCTTCAAAATTTAAATTACCACCGCACAACTTGCATTTTATTACCATAATGTATCTACCTTCTGCGGCACATTGCCTTTAATTTTCCTAATCCTGATTGTAATAATATTCTCCGTTACTGAATTTAATAGTTTGAATATCGCAGTCAAACTTCAAATCGGAAAAATCGGCATTGTAAAGCTCGGTAAAAAACTCATTATTTTCGGGCTGATTTTCTTCAAGAGTAGCGGTAACTGTTTTTTTATCGCCTTTGTCCAGATTAACGTCTGTAAAGGACGAGGTTATGTATCCGAGCTCATCACCCTTTTTATCACTCACGTTTATCTTAAGCTCTATATAATCAACTCCAATCCTTTTAGCAGTTATTTCGTAATCGAAATGAACGTAATAACAGCCGTTAACATAAGGACTTACGTCAGGGTTATATTCTACACGCTTTTCAATTACGTCAATATTAACCGCAGTGGGAGAATGCACGCCTGCAATACGAATCAAATTTATTTTAAAAATACATATTAAAGTAAGAATTATAACCAAAACCCAAGACAATACCACTCGTCCTTTTATTGAAGGCAGTTCCTTTGCGCCCGGTACGGAGCTACCCTCCAAGGAGTTACTGTAATTCTTGCTTAATGGCTCGAAGCCGTGCTTTTCAAGAGCCGCTTTTATTGCCGAAACCTTAGACTCAGCAATATTTTTCGATAAACTATCGGAGTATTCGCTGTATTCCTTGCTATACCTGTCGCTATCTTTTTTAGCCTTTAGCAATAAAATAATAGGGATTGGGAAAAGCCAAGGAAAATCAAATGAAAGGCACAAAATTGTAGCAGCAATCATAGAAATGGTGAAAAGCATCCACGAACGCTTTTTGGTCTTTTCTAAGCCTTCTGTTTTTTCTTTAACAACAGACGTTATATCTATGTCATTATCGGGAGTTTCGCTATAAATATTAATATCTCCGCAAGCGAAACTGAAGGCGTAATACTCCTCACCCTTATAGGTATAAACAACCTCGTAACAGGGCAGCTTATAGCAGGACAACAACTGAATTTCCGCTTCGGAGCTATAGACTGTATCTCTTTGGCGATCTCCCGGAAGCCTTAAGGCACTGCTTTCGACGTTAGCTTTACAGGCGGCAATCGCATTACTCAAGCCTATTGAATCAACCTCAGCCTCACCCTTTTCAACTATACTTTCCTTATTAGCCGTTTTAATGGCCTCTACAATTCCGGTATCATCATATTCTTCCGAATTATAAGCGGCGCAGGTAGCCTTGCCCGAATAGGGAGCAGTATACGGTTGCCAATCTGTAACAGTTCTATATTTTGTAACCGCGCGTTGACGGGTTACATAGCTGTCACCAACTTTTTCTCTATAGGTTTCATAGTCGGTATAAGGCTCTTGACGGTCGTAACCAACGGAGGCTCGGCAGGTTCCTTCTACATTAGCCGTACAAACAATAACCTCTTTCACCGATTCTTTTACATCTTTAAACTCAGCATCAACGACGTCAACGGGAGTACCTGTGTTTAATCCAAGTTCAATAATAAGCTCTCTTAAAAATTCTTCTTTACCAAATTCCTTTTTTACAGTATAAACCGCATCAAAATTCATAGTATTTAACCCCTCTTACTTTAATAATTTTGCTTTTTTATTACGCTCAACAATAAGCGAATCAAGAACTTTAATAATTTCCGCTTTATTTTCCGCAACCTTGAGTTCAGCAAACTTATTTGAAATTTCCTTTTCAAGATCTGCAAGAGCTTGGTTGCTCATTGGATCACTAAAACGAATTGCTTCAACCAGTTTTGTTAGAGCCGCCTTCACATCGGGATCGGCTTCTGTATTTGCCAACATTTCAGCATCCACTTGAAGCGATTTAATATAAAAGACTTTCTTTTCTACTTTAGATTCAACATGAGCAATTTCTTCTCTGGCCACCTCAGTTCCGATTAGACAAATCAAAGAAATGCCAAGAATCAGCGAACACACTATTACGGCAATCCAACTTGCTATTGTCGGGAAAACCATAAAGATTACAAAAACAGCAATTTGAATCGAGAAGTAAATAGAGCTGACAGCAATAAGAGAAATTCCGAGGAATTTACTTTTAAGCGTTTTTGCTCCTTTAAAAGCATAATTCCAAATAAATATCTGCAATATAAAAGCTACAACGCTAAAGGCGTACGCAATCCAAAAGGTTGTCGTTTTTGCAGTAGGTGCTACAAAAGCAATTACATTAAAAAGAGCAAAAGATATTGCTAATACTGCATAAGCCATTACACTATTTTTCTTCATTTATCAACCCTCCCTTTTACTTCCGCACTTAGGGCAGAATTTGCCGGGTTTAATAAACTTAAATCCACAGTTGCTACAAATATCCTGTGATGACTGTGGTGTTCCGCATTCATCACAGAAAGCGGCACCGGGCGTTAATTTTGCACCGCAATTATCGCAGAAGGCATTTTGGGCATTTTGCGGGCCATTGGCAACACCTGCAAAAGCATTATTAACTGCTCCGCCTACCATACCGCCTACCATTCCGCCGACTCCGGACATAACGCCAAGCCCTATTCCCATATTAGTGAATTCTCCAACACCTTCGTTTTGTGCCGCTTGCTCTGCTACGTCAAAGCCTCTCTCCTGCTGATAGGTATAGCCTTCGGTAGCCCGCTTCTGCGCTAAGGCCTGAGATTCTATAACTGTTTTCTCCGCTTCGGTTTGAGCAAAAATAACCTCGGTTTGTTGCTTTAACTTTGCTTCAGCTACATCAGCATACTGACGGAAATGCAATTCTTTAAACTTTTCGTATTGTCTATCCCCGTCAGGCTTTACGACGTTTGTAACAAAAAATTTGTTTAGAGTAACGCCGTACTCCTTAAAGTCGTCAAGCAAGCGCAAAAGAATGCCGTCGGAAAAATCCTCCAGCCTTTCATCAATTTCAAAAATATTAATTGAACGTGCTTTAATTTCCTGAGCTATGTAGGTTTTAATTCTTGTCATTAATAAGCCGCGGAAAAACGAAGTAAGACTGCTCCTGTCAAGCGTACGCTCAGTACCCACAAGCTTAATAAGTAATTTGCGCGAATCCTCAACGCTAAGCGCCATTTCACCTGAAGCGCCTATGGATAAAGGAAATTTATAGGTAGGCTCAACATACTGAACTCTTGAATCGGTACCCCACTTAATAGCCATTTGCTCGGTTTTATTGATAAAATAAACCTCACAATGAAAAGGCGTTTCTCCGCCTGTAGGGATATTGACCAGCTTGCGCAATAATGGAATGTTTTGTGTTTCAAGAGTATGCCTGCCCGAACCGAACAAATCAAGTGCTTGGCCATTTAAAAAAAATACCGCTTCTTGACTTTCATGAACAATCAACTGGGTTGTGGTATTAAAATCCTCACAAGGATGTTTCCATACAAAGGTGCTGTTGTCACCTTCATACTTTATAATTTGTACCATTCCTGCCATAAAAAACCTCCCACAAAAAAATAATTCCCTCCACTTTGTTGAATACTGTTCACCACTTTTGGAAATATTTTATCATAAAATTATTAAAAAGTAAATAGTATTCAACAAAAAATGAGGGATTAAATGTTTAAAATTAAGGCCGCCGACGGCACGAATAATCTTTGCGGAAAGAAAATTGCTTCAATAAGGAAATCAAAAAAACTATCACAACGAAAGCTTGCAGCAAAAATGCAATTGCTTGGCTTTGATGTGGACCACTACTTCATACGTCGCGTTGAAAACGGTGAGAGGTTTGTAACCGACATTGATTTAGTGATTTTTTCAAAGGCTTTGGAAGTCCCCATTTCCGAATTGCTGTCAGCGGAGGATGCTGAGTTGTAATTTCGCCCCTCATCCGATTATGTATTATATGCAAAAAATTTTCAAAAGTCTTATGCTGACAGCATAGTTGAAAAAATTTCTTACATATGATACAATTATTTAAAGTTTTTTAATGAGGATGAGTGACTTGAATAAGGATACGGCAAAAATTGTAGAAGAGCTAAAGCTTTGCTCAGATTTCAAAACCTTTTACAGCGATAACAAGGAATATATAGCCTCGGAAACGCTTTCACAAATGCTGAATAATTTTGCTATGGAAAAAGGACTTACCAAGGCCGAAATAATCAAAAA
The DNA here is from genome assembly GCA_017474125.1 of Clostridia bacterium. Lineage (GTDB taxonomy): Bacteria > Bacillota > Clostridia > Oscillospirales > Acutalibacteraceae > SIG607. The sequence continues at coordinate 7,226 of JAFVIF010000028.1, read as the reverse complement.
TTCCGAAATGTCAGAGGTTTACGGCTACCAAATTTTCTCAGGGCTTCGCATTCCCGAACGAAAAAAACTGCTGTGTCTTATTATAGGTATGGGATTAAGCATCGACGAAACACAACGCCTCCTTAAATGTGCAGGCTATTCCCCCCTTTACGTAAAGCTTCCCTTTGACTGCATTATTCTTTACGGCATTTGTAAAAAATTATCCGTTATTGAAATTAACGGCTTACTTTTTGAATACGGCTTAGAAACCTTGGGGTGATATTGTGAAAAAATGTCCCTTTTGCAAGGCAGAAATTGAAGACAATGCCCGTTTTTGCCTTTACTGTATGACTTCACTTGAAAATAAAAAGGAAATTAAATCCGATATAAACAGCGATAAAAAATGGCCGCTAATTTTAATTGCGGTCTTTTTAATAATCGTTATTATAACGATATGTTTTTTTGCACTCAAAAACACTCAAAACGGCAACTCCTCTCAATCCTCCTCCCAACCGTTAAGCTCCCCCCTTGTCGATGATGCTTCATCATCGGAGCAAAGCGGTAACGGTTTAAATTCAACCCCCTCTGCTCCTGCAAACAGTTCTCAAGGAGGTAACTCGTACAGCAGTGCCGATAATTCCCACAAGCCTGCAGACAAAAATTCGTCAGACAATAGTTCGGGAGAAAGCAATTCGGGCAGCAGCGTTGTTTCACCATCAAATCCCTACTCGTCCGACAATAGCTCCTCAAACGATAAGGACGATAATTCCTCTTCTTCTAATTTACCCTCCGACACCTCCTCTGATTCCTCCTCTCAAGTCCCGCCAACGGTATCTTCAGGTTATACGTACCGTGCGGCAAAAGCGGGAGACGACTATAACTCCTACGCCGCCATACCCGAAAATGCCATAGTTATTACCAAGGTTACCTCACCATCTTCAAACGGGGTGTATAATATACCCTCCGTCATTGACGGAAAACCTGTCATTGCCATTATGGAAAACGCTTTCGGCGCAAGCAATATTAAAGACACCGTAAAAACAGTAATTATCCCTGCAAGCATAAAAACCATTTGGTCCTACGGCTTTTTCTATTGTAACAATCTGACCGATATATACATAAAAGGCGAAGCGCTTTATATAGGTGATGCCCCCTTCGCTCCTCTTTCAAGGCGAACGGGAACACTGACCATACACTGCTCCGCCACCTGTCATAACCGAAACTTCACCAAATGGAAATATTTAGCAGATTACAACGGTGCAGCTTATGAAGAATGGAACGGCTAAGTTATATGACAAGAGAAGAATACATTAAAAGGCTTTTAGAGCACTACCTTATCGTTTCTGTTTTAAGCGAAAAAAACGGATGCAAGGTAATACGAATCAGAAACCGTCAAAAAAACACGGATTTAGTTTTACGAAGCTTTTCTGTACCCGTTCCTGCCTACGATGAGCTTTATAAGATTAAAAATGAAAATCTTCCCATTATTTATGATACCGTTACCCTTTCCGACGGTCAAATAGTACTGGAGGAATACATTGACGGCATAACCGTAGCGCAGATTATGGAAACAGGAAAATACCGCTATATGGGTGCTCGAAAAATAATAAAGTCGGTATGCTCCGCCCTTACCATTATTCATAATTTGGGCATAACTCACCGAGATATAAAGCCCGAAAACGTAATGATAAGCAAAAACGGACGGGTTGTACTTATTGATTTTAACGCTTCAAATAAAATGTCGAAGGCCAAGCGGGATACCGTCGTTATGGGAACGGTAGGCTATGCCTCTCCCGAGCAATTAGGCATTTCACGAAGTGATGCGAGAACCGATATTTACGCCCTTGGAGTAATGCTCAACGTAATGCTGACAGGTAAGCATCCGAGCGAATTAATTGCAAAAGGAAAAGCAGGCAGAATAGTTCGTAAAAGTACAAGCATTAACCCCGACGAACGGTATCAAACAGCAGAAAGACTTGCAAAAGCATTATAAAAAAACACGGAGCTTATAGACTTCTCATAAGGAAGTTTATAAGCTCCGTGTTTTTTATGACCAATAATAATCATTATTAACCGATTTTAAGGCATATTACTTTTTGCCTTGTTCATATTTTCTGTACACCTCATAAAAGAATGACATATTGTTAAAGCCTGCGGCAAAAGCCGCTTCGTTTACGTTATATTCACCGCTTATAAGCATTTTATTCACCTCACGAATACGAATTTCGTTTCGGTATTCTATTACGCCCTTTCCGGTATATTCCTTAAAAAGACGGCGGAAATTGGATTCGCACATATCGGCAATTTTAGCGTAATGAGAAACGGGATAGTTTTCAAAATAATTTGCTTCTATTTCCTTTATGGCGGGAAGTATCTTTTTAAAACGCTTTGGAGTAGTCACTTCATTATATGAAAGAATATATAAAAGCCTGTAAATAGCCGAGCACAAATACAGATAATCCTGCATTCGTTCTCGGTTTATTTCCGAAAACTCTCTTGCTATTTCTACCGATTTACTTATAAAGGGCCGGTTATTAAAAAGATTTTCTTTGGGCGCGTCAAAGCAAATCATTTTAATACGGGTGTTATCCTTTAAATAGGTTGCTTTATATGGAATATTTTTCGGTGCAAAAAACAATTCCCCCTTATTTAAGGTAAATCTTCCAAATCCGCCCGAAAAGTTATACTCGCTTGCTCCTGATTCTATGTAAACAAGGGAATAAAACTCTTTTCCTTTTTTCACATCAAAAATGTAGTTTCCATTCCTTGTTACGCTTACAAAGCTTACTTTTTCTATTTGTAACTTAGTAATTGGCAAATAACGTACGTCTTCCATTAATTTCCCCCTCAAATATTAGCGAATACCATACACATTTAGTGAATCAATTATTTATTTTTTTCTGTGTTTATTATATATTAATAATGTAAATTTGTCAATTAGCCTAAAGGGGGACTAAAAATGAGACTAATTTTAGCACAAATAGGCAAAAACGAAACTATTGATTTTGCCTCTAAGGAAATTGCGCGTCTTATTAAAGCCATGGACAAAAACTCCATTTTTGAAATAAGACGCTACGAACAAAAGGATACTTCCCTTGAAAACGTGTTATGGATAGGCCTTGACGGTTCTGTTGAAGCGTCCAAGGACGACCATATTTACATAAAGGTTGAAAACGGTCAGGGTATTATCAGCGGTAGCAACGAGCGAAGCGTACTCTTTTCCGCTTACCGTTTTATGACCGAGCTTGGTTGCCGCTTTTTATACCCCGGCAAAGAAGGAGAAAAAATTCCTCAAAAAGCTCTTGACTATTCAGATTTAACCGTAGACGTAGATGAAGTTCCAAGCTACAGACACAGAGGTATTTGTATTGAAGGCTCGGTAAGTTATGAGATAGTTTTAAATACTATTGAATGGTTGCCGAAAGTAGCTATGAACTCTTACTATTCACAGTTCTTTATTCCCACCACCTTCTTTCAGCGTTATTACGGTGACAAAACTACAGATAAAGACGTAGCTGCTATGATGGAAACAATTGAAGACGAAGTTGCCAAAAGAAGCCTTGTTTACCACGCTATCGGTCACGGTTGGAATACCGCTCCTTACGGTGTTGAGGCAACGGGTTGGGGTAAATACGAAAATGAAATAAGTGAAGAATTTAAAAGCGCGGTTGCGCTCTATAAGGGCGAAAGAAAACTCTTTAACAATATGCCTATGAGCACTCAGCTTTGCTTTTCAAAGCCGGGAGTTAAGGAAAAGGTTACCGATTTTGCCGTAGAATATGCCAAAAATCATAAAAACGTTCATTATCTTGCATTTTCTTTAGGAGACGGCGGCAGAAATCACTGTGAATGTGAGGAATGTCTTAAAAAACGTCCTTCAGACCATTACGTTGACCTTCTTAATATGCTTGACGAAAAGCTTACCAAAGATGGTATTGATACAAAAATTCACTTTACGGTTTATGCCGATACCTTGTTTGCGCCAATAAAAGAAAAATTAAATGAAAGCGACCGCTTCGTTTTAAAATTCTGCCCTATTGCAAGGTCCTTTGCACATTCCTATGACGAGGTTGATTTGGATAATCTTCCTGAAACTGCGCCCTTTATACATAATCAGGATATGAAGCGCGATACGGTGGAATTAAACGTTGCTTATCTTAAAAAATGGCAGGAAATTTATAAGGGTGACTCTTGTGTGTTCGATTATCAGCTTATCTGGAATCATCATGCTGACCAAGGCTATTATCACGTTGCAAAGCTTATAAGCAGGGATATGAAGGATTTAGGAAGAATGGGACTTAACGGAATGTTAAGCTGTCAGACTATGCGCGCCGCATTCCCCACGGGACTTCCTCAGTACACAATGGCAAAAACCCTTTGGAACAAAGAGCTTTCCTTTGAAGAGATTAAGGATGAATATTTAGTTACTGCATTCAATGAAAAAGCGGCTTTGGTTCAGGAATATTTAGAAAAGCTTTCAGACCTTACTTGCCTTCCCTTTGTTATAGGTGAAACTAAACTCACCGCCGAAGAAGTAAAGGAAAGATATACTCTTCTTAAAGAAACGGCACTGAATTTCAGAAAAGAATACTTAGAAGAATTAAAAGACACTTCTGACGATTGGAAATTCCTTTATGTACACTCCTTCTTAGTTCCCATTTTTGCCGACGTTTTTATGGCAAGATATGACGGTGACGAAGAAGCGGTTAAAAAGTATTCTTTGGAATTTAAGGAAAAGCTCCAAGAGTTTAAGCCGATAATCGACAGCGTATGCGATGATGTTGGCCTGAACTTCTCTATAATCGGCAAATACCTGAAGAGACACACCCCCGCAAACCAATAAAACATATATAAGGAGGAACAAAAATGAATAAAAAGCTAAACCTTTTATTCAAAAAAGCCGTAGGTATTATTTGCGCGCTTATTCTTATTATTACTGCCGTTTACGTACCGGTAATAATAAGCACTGCAGCCGCAACGCCTATAGAGGTCAAAGAAGGAGAAACAATCCTTTTTGACTTTACCGAAAACATTGGCAAATATATCTCTGCCGACAACGTAAAAGAATATGAAGACAATGGATTGGGTATTTTAGGCTGGGCAAACACCTTTGTTGCAGCGCAGGACGATGCCGATAATACCGTTCTTGCCAACGTAGGAAGTACAAAAGTACAAAACTATCCCACCTTTGGCGCAGTAAGACTTCACAAAAAGGCCCAAAGCGGTTACCAGGTTTACAACCTTGAGCCTAACACAGAGTACGTTGTATCTCTTAAGGTTCGCGTAATCTCCTCTTCAGATTTTACCGATGCTGCCAATACCGCTCACGAATGCTATCTTTCAATGGGCTACGGCACCTATAAAACAGGAACCGACACTAACTATTTGAGCACAATGCAAAAAACATTAGTCAAGGTTGTTTCCACCAAAGCAGGCAGCGGTGTATATACCTTAGCCACCGATTTAAAGAACAAAAAGCAGCTTGATTGCGGCACAGAGTGGCAAAACGTAATTTATACCTTTACCACCCCTGCCGATTTAGGTGAAAAAGACCACGCCCTTGCTTTTTACGCTACCACAAGAACAAACTTCAGAGCAGAGGTTGACGACGTAGCGGTAACAAAGCTTGGCGAAAATACCGGCGCTGTATTGCTCCAAGACGATTATTCCTCTAAAACCGAAGTTGTGTTCGGTAAGGTTGGAGAAAGCGTTACTTTACCCGATATATCAGATAGAGCAACCGAAGCAAAGCACAAGTTCTTAGGCTGGTTTACCGACGATACCTATTCTGAAAAGGTAGAATCCTTTAAAATGGTAAAGGGTGTTTCTACTGTTTATTCCAACTGGAGCAAGCCCGTTAAGGTAACCTTTAAAGATACACTCAACAACACTTCTACCGTTATAGAAGGTATGGCGGGAGAAGAGCTTACCTTCCCCGAAAGACCCCTTGACCCTCAAAACAAGGCTTGGTTTTTGGGCTGGTACACCGACGAAAGCTACAGTCTTGAATTTACCGACAATAAATTCGGTTTTGCAAACATAACTCTGTTTAGCCGTTGGCAAACCGAGTATTTAGAGCTTACTCAGGATTTCGAAAATTACGAAAAAGACGCTTGGGAAATTAAAGACCGTACCTCAGGCGGCATTACGTTTAAGGACAAAAGCAACTCTTATTATTTTGCTCACGGCTTTAGCAAAGAGCAGGTTGACGGCGATTACGCTGTAAAGCTTAACTGGAATCCCGATATGAAAAAGGATACTTCCAAGGCAGACGGTGTAAACCTAAACGTTCCCGAGGCTTATGATGCCGCTACAAGGTATAACGGTAACGCTAACGTAGTTGTTCTGGGCGAAAATCTTGAAAATTTCCATCAATACAAAATGACCTTTAAATATAAGGTTGTTAAGGCTGAAACCGATATTTCCTTCTATGCGGCAACAGCGGTTCGTTACAACATTTACGGTAGCGCCGCTTATTCCGAAAAGCATCATTTAGAGCTTAAGGAAAATGACGAATGGCAAGAGTTTTCCTTCAACTTCAACACTAATTTTGTTGCAGAAAACGGAAAAGGCATTTTCCTCGGCTTTGTTTTAGACGAGAATGCCGAAGTTGTTATGTATATTGACGACGTTGCGGTTGAATCACTCACCACACCTGCCGAAGCACTTATAACCTTAGTTAAAAATAACGGCGAGGAAAACGAGGGCGTAATTGCATTAAAGGGCAAGGAATTCAAGCTCCCCACTGTAAAGCACCCCGATAATGCTGATTTCTTGGGCTGGTACCTTGATTCCGCCTTAACAGAGCAATTTAATGAAGCTGTTTGCCCGAGCAAAAACCTTATGCTTTATGCAAAATGGTCTACCGTTCCGCTTTCCTTCAAAACATATCCCTTCAATACCGATAATAACGGTAAGCTTGTTCATATTGAAAATGAAAAAGGCATTGGTTTAGACGACGATTATGCCGCTCATTGGAAGTTTGACGGCAGCGCAATTTACAGACCTGCCTCAGATACAAGCACAGGCGAGGACGTTCTTTGGGCTACAAGAGGAAACCAAAACGACCACATACTTAAAATTGCCGAAAAGCTTGAAAACGGTGCAGTATATAGAATCACCTTTAATTATAAGGTTTCAGGCAAAACCAACGTTGCCACCACCATTACTCCCTTAAGCGGTCACAGAAGTAACATATACTTAACCGCTTGTCTTAATGCTTACACTATGAAGACCATTAAGATTCC
>JAFVIF010000005.1 GCA_017474125.1 Clostridia bacterium | reverse complement strand
GCAATTTCAAGTTTTGCAATAAAATCGGCACGACTGTGACCATATTTGCTTTCGGCAATGTTGGCACAAACGCTTGTAGCGCTTCTGCCAATCTGATTTGAAATGATAGTTTCTTTTCTATGACGCAGTTCTTTTACTAAATTAAGAACATCAACAGATAATTGCATTGATAAATCAGAAAGTTTATCTTCCTTCATTTCTATCACCTCGGGCTTATTATACCATTCTTTTGCACGAAGTGCAACATCCTTGCGCAAAACGCAAGTGTTTACGGCGAAGCCGTAACATCGTTGATGCGAAGCATCACATCGTTTACAGCACAAGGTGTAACACTGTTTGCGACCTGTCGCAACTCCGTTTTGTGTCCGTTTCACGAACAACGATGTTCTCGCTATGCTCGAAATGATGTTTGCAACTATAGTTGCAAAACGATGTTGTGCCCTGCGGACACAAACACAAACAAATAAGGACTTGCTTTCGCAAATCCTTATTTGTTTGGTGGGAGAAGATGGATTCGAACCATCGAAGTCAGAGACAACAGATTTACAGTCTGCCCCCTTTGGCCGCTCGGGAATTCTCCCATATTTAATTTAGGTGGTCTAAATTACCGGCACATGGAGCCGGTGACCAAGCATTGCGGCACTAAAAACAATTATCAATTGTTTTTAAACGCGCCTTACCCTCTTAGGCTTCAAGTCCGTTTTGAGGTTTGTCCACAGCATGGAGCTGGTGGACGGACTTGAACCCCCGACCTGCTGATTACAAATCAGCTGCTCTACCAACTGAGCTACACCAGCAAATTTAGAACGCTAAAGTAATATACCACAAGCAATATGAAAAGTCAAGTACTTTTTTAAAAAATTGCTCAAATGTATTTTTTTGCAAAAGCTGACAACACTATCCTTGAAAAAATTATGAGAGGATGTTCTTATGAAACGCTTTTTATCAATTATTCTTTGCTTTTTGATGATTTTATCGCTCTGCTTTATTACGGCAGGCTGTAAGAGAGAAAAGGCAAGCATTTACTTTTTAAACTTTAAACCCGAGGTTGCAACTGTTTACGAAAAAATTGCCGATGCCTATGAAGCTGAAACGGGTATTAAGGTAAAGGTTGTTACCGCGGCGGCAAACACCTACGAGCAAACCCTTAAAAGCGAAATTGCCAAAAGCGACGCGCCCACCATTTTTCAGGTTAACGGCCCTATAGGCTTTAGGGCCTGGAAGGACTACTGCGCCGATATTACCGATACTAAATTTTATCAATTTCTGTCGGATAAAACCCTTGCTATAACCGAAAACGACAGGGTTTACGCCGTTCCCTACGTGGTAGAGGGCTACGGCATTATTTATAATGATGAAATAATGCAAAGGTATTTTGCTTTGCCTAATAAAAAATCTACCTTAAATTCCGCAAAAGATATTAAATCCTTTGCCGACCTTAAAACGGTTGTAGAGGATATGACCGCTAATAAGGAGGAGCTGGGTATAGAGGGCGTGTTTGCCTCTACCTCTCTTGCAGGCGGTGAGGACTGGCGTTGGCAAAGTCATCTTGCAAGCGTGCCCTTTTACTATGAAATGCGCGAAATGCACGCTGACACCGACCCCATTGTTGCCGCAACCCAAATAGGCGAGGTTGCCTTTAAGTACGCTGAAAATTTCAAAAATATATTCGACCTTTATATAAACAATTCTCTTACCGATAAAAACCTTTTAGGCTCCAAATCGGTTAACGATTCAATGGCGGAATTTGCAACCGGTAAATGCGCTATGGTGCAGAACGGCACCTGGGCGTGGTCTCAAATAAGTGAGGTAAACGGAAACAAGGTTAAGGCGGAAAATATCGGTATGCTTCCCTTATATATGGGAATTGACGGGGAGGAGCATTACGGACTTTGCATAGGCACTGAAAACTACCTTGCCATTAACAGTAAGGCAAGCGAGGAGCAGAAAAAGCTGTCGGAAGATTTTCTGGCGTGGCTTTTCAGCAGTGAAACGGGTAAAAAATTCGTCCGTGACGAGCTTAAATTTGCTACACCCTTTACAACCCTTTCCACTATGCAGCCAAACGACCCGCTTGCAAAGGAAATGGCACGCTATATGAACAACGGTGAAATTACCTCGGTGCCTTGGGTGTTCGTAGGCTTCCCCAGTGAAAGGTTTAAAACCGCCTTTGGCGACGCGCTTCTTGAATACGTTCAGGGCAGTAAGGACTTTTCGGCGGTAATTGATACGGTTAAAAAAGAATGGAAAAGTGAGCGATAAAGTTGCAAGGTAAATTACTGCGTAAATATTTCCCCGTATTCGTACTGCCTACGGCAATAGTATTCGCCGTTATATTCCTTGTTCCCTTTATAACGGGCACCTATCTATCCTTTACTAATTTTACCACCGTAAACGATTCGGTGTTCGTGGGGCTCAGCAATTATAAATATGTATTTACAAGCCCTCAGTTTTTGTATTCCTTTATTTTCACCCTTTTGTTTACGGTTTTTTCGGTAATAAGCATAAACGTTTTGGCCTTCGCTCTTGCTCTTGCTCTGACAGGCAAGAGCAGAGGCACCAATGTTTTCAGAACCATATTTTTTATGCCTAACCTTATAGGCGGTATTGTGTTAGGCTATATTTGGCAGCTTATTATCAACGGCGTGCTTTTAAAATACGGATACTCCATAACAAGTGACCCCAAATTCGGCTTTTTCGGACTTTTGCTTCTTATGAACTGGCAAATGATAGGTTATATGATGATAATTTATATTGCGGGCATACAAAACGTCCCCACGGAAATTTTAGAGGCGGCAAGGGTGGACGGTGCTTCTTATTTTACTACCCTTAAAAAAATTATACTTCCTTCTGTTATGCCCTCGATTACCATTTGCCTTTTTCTGACCATAACAAATTCCTTTAAGCTTTTTGACCAAAACCTTGCCCTTACCTCGGGAGCTCCTGCGGGTAAAACGCAAATGCTTGCCCTTGATATTTACGAAACCTTTTACGGCAGAATGGGGTATGAAGGCGTTGGTCAGGCAAAGGCGGTTGTATTTTTTCTTGTTGTTGCCGTCATTTCTCTTTTACAGCTTTATATTACGGGCAAAAAGGAGCATGAAGCCTGATGGAAAAACAAAACAAAGCCTTAGCTCTTTTAAAAATCGTTCTGCTGACCGTTATTGCCGCGGCTTTTCTTTTTCCCATAGCCGTCGTATTTATAAATTCCTTTAAATATAAGTTTGATATAAGCAACTCTCCCTTCACTCTGCCCCTCGGTGAAGCCTTTGCAGGAATGGAAAACTATATTAACGGCATAACCGCAACGGGCTTTCCCGACGCCCTGCTTCGCTCCCTTTTTGTAACGGTGTTTTCGGTGGCGGCCATTTTGTTTTTTACCTCTATGACCGCCTGGTATATAGTAAGAGTAAAGGGACTTTTTAATAAAATATTTTATTATTTACTCGTTTTTTCAATGATAGTGCCCTTTCAAATGGTAATGTTTACTATGTCAAAAACTGCCAACCTTTTAGGGCTCGATAACCCTGTGGGGCTTGTGATTATATATTTAGGCTTTGGTGCAGGCCTTTCAACCTTTATGTTTTGCGGCTTTATAAAATCTATCCCCCTAAGCATTGAAGAGGCCGCCACAATAGACGGCTGTTCACCGCTGCAAACCTTTTTCCTGGTAGTTTTGCCCCTTTTAAAGCCTACTGCAATTACTGTAGCTATACTTGACACAATGTGGATATGGAACGACTATTTGCTTCCCTATTTAACGGTAGGACACGATTATAAAACGGTGCCTATAGCGGTGCAGTATTTAAAGGGTGGCTACGGCAGTGTGGATATGGGAGCAATGATGGCAGTTTTGGTGCTTTCGATTATCCCCGTCGTAGTGTTTTATCTCGTCTGTCAAAAATATATTATAAAGGGTGTAGCGGCAGGAGCGGTAAAAGGATAAAAAACAGTTGACTTTTCCGAAAAGAAAATGTAATATTAAAGTGTGTAGATATTTCTTGGAGGAAATTGTAATGAAAAAGGCTTTTAGTGTGATTTTATCCTTAGCGCTTATTTTAGGTATGGTGCTTGCTATGCCTATTTCGGCAAGTGCAATAACTGTTGAAGAAATGGATTATGATGATACCGTATCCGCTTACTACGATTTTGAAGGTAAGGATTACGGAAAAACCTTTATGAAAATCGGCTCTCAATCTCAGAGCAGTGATAAGGTTGTCTGGCAGATAGACCCTGTAACTTCCTATGAATATCACTATTCTGCCTGGGGCTTTGGTTCTACCGGCGCAAACCCCGTAAAGGATTCGGTTAACTCGTCGGAATATGGCTTACAGGCCAAGAAAACCGCGTATAATAACTGGTCTACCGGCGGCGGTATCGTTATGAACCGAATTACCGATAAGGGTATTGAACCCCTTATTCTTGAGGATAACACCACCTACACCGTAGAGCTTGACTATCTTGTTGCCTCTACCCATATTTACGGTGATTGGATTGACCCTACCGACGGTACTAAAAGCGGTACTATTTCAACCACCGCTAAGGATACTATGTCGTTCGGTTACGGCTACAAAACTACAAAGTCTACCGATCTTGCTCCCGTTCAGTCTGCTTATAAAACCGTTGCTACTCTGTCGTCCTACGTTCCTAATAACAATGCCGACGGCTACTATACCGCTCACGACGGTACAGAAAAAGAGGTAGGCCATTGGGTTCACGTAAGCTATACCTTTACTACCGGCACCTTTGAGCCTATTCTTTCATCTACTGAAACTAATAAGCCTTTCCTTATTTTCTATGCAAATATGTACACCGGCGCTCATATGATGGTAGATAACATCCGTATAAGCAAGCACGTAACCGTTAACTTCCACGGAATGGGCGGCACTATTTCCTCTACCTCCGCTTCCGATAAGGTTGGCGCTGAAATTCCTTTCCCCACCGTGAGCAAATTCGGTTACGAGTTTACAGGCTGGTATACCGACGGCTCCTGCAGTGTTCCTTATCCCGACACCACCTTTACTAAGGCAGGTGCAGGCTCTACCGCCTTTGCAGGCTGGAGAAAAGGAATGGAGGGCTTTGAAACCTATGCAGGTCAAAGCTACGGAATGAATACAAGCAGATTCAGCATTGCTACCGATACAGTGTATTCCGGCTCAAATTCTTTAAAGTATAGCTGGACCAAAAAGACAATCGATTGGTCCAATGAGAGAACCGGTAAAAACAGTTATTTCCCAATTACCGCTCTTGACAATAACGGCGCAACCACCTCCAAGTATAAGCTTACCTTTAAGTATTACTTAAACGGTGTTGATATGACCGTTCAGCCTGTGCTCGTTAAAAATGCAAGCAACAGCACCTCTGTAACCACCTTGGGCACCTCTAAATCTCTTGCCGCAAGCGGCTCGGGAAGATGGCAGACTATGTCTATCGTATTCGAAGTAACTAATTCTAATCTTTCCACCTATCCCCATCTTGCGCTTTACGCTTACGCAAGCTCTAACACAACCACCACCGCTTATTTTGATGAAATAAGGCTGACTCCATTATATAAGGAAGCCGAAAACGGCTTTTCAAACCTTAACAGCGGCACACTTACCGTTTACGGCGGAAAGGGTAATGCCGCAGGTGCCTCCAGCAGAAGCGTTGAGCTTGCTATAGGTGATAAAATCGACCCTGCCTTCGTTTACTGTAGCGGCTATGCCGTAGAGGGCTGGTACACCGATTCTGCCCTTACCGCAAAGGTTCCCGCAGGTATTTTTACCTCTTCGGTTACCGCCGTTTACCCCAAGTTCGGCGAAAAGGTTGATTTGACTGCTAACGGTACGGCAACCCGTACGGGCGGCTTTGCTAAGGCGAATAATGAGGATGCTGTTTACTATAACGGTGCAAGCGGTACCGCAAGCCTGGCAAGTGTAACGAAGGGAAATACCTATATGGTAGAATTCCTTTATAAAAACAAGGGAAGTGCCAACGTTACCCTTACTGCAGACGGCGGAAGCTTTGTTGCTAAAAACGGCAAGAGCGATAAGTGGTATAAGGGCTATATTCCCGTAACTGCCAGCGCTACAACAAACCTTCTTCTGACTGCAAACGGCAGTTCTGCTTTGGAAATTAAGGACGTATATATTAAAGATATTACAGGTAAGGTTTATATGCTTTTCGACAGCACCGAATTTGAGGGTGGTGAGCTGACTGCAGTTTACGGCGAAGCAGGTTCGGAAATCCGTTTCCCCGCTAACCCCATTATTAAGGGTAAAACCTTCGGTGGTTGGTTTAGTGGTGATGCAAAGTTTACCGATACCGTATTCCCCGCAACCTCCGTTTCTCTTATCGCTACAATGGTTGAGGGCGGCGAAGTGGTTGAAGGTGACTGTAACGGCGACGGTGAGATGAGCGCAATGGATCTTGCAAAATTGAAGCTGTATCTTGCAAGGGTAGACCTTCAGATTGCCGACGGAGCCGACATAAATAAGGACGGCAAGGTTAACGCAATCGATATTGTGCTTCTTGCAAAAAGGCTTGCTGAATAATAAAAATCAAAAGTAAAATAGAATCGCTCCCAAACGGGAGCGATTCTTTTCGGGTGATTGTATGAATGCTATGTTTTTGGTAAACAGCGCCGCTTTGGGCGCAGGCCTTGCCATGGATGCATTTTCGGTGTCAATGGCCAACGGACTCCACGAGCCCTGTATGAAAAAAGGTAAAACAATAGCAATAGCAGGTGTTTTTGCTTTTTTTCAGGCGGCTATGCCTATGCTCGGCTGGGTGTGCGTACACACTATAGTGGAAATGTTCGGCGCATTTCAAAAATTTATTCCTTTTATAGCTCTTATACTTTTAAGCCTTATAGGCGGTAAAATGCTTTGCGAGGGCATAAAAAATAAGGGCTGTGAGGAAAATATGGGCGTCGCAACCTTTTCGGCCTTGCTGGTTCAGGGGGTTGCAACCTCAATCGACGCTTTGTCTACAGGCTTTACCATTTCGGATTACAGCGCGGTTATGGCATTGCTGTGCGCACTTATTATTGCGACGGTTACCTTTATAATATGTATAATAGGTGTTGAGGTCGGTAAAAAATTCGGCACCAGGCTTGCAGGCAAGGCGGGTATTTTAGGCGGCATAATACTTATTGCTATAGGTATTGAAATTTTTATTACGGGCATAATATAAAAAACACTTGCGTTTTTTTGCGCACTGTGATATAATACTTTGGCTAATGTATTTAGCGCTACCGTTTACTATGCTTTCGGTGACTGCCCATTGGGATTCACTTAAGACCGACTGCTTGGTTAACGGCGGACAATTTATTATTAAAAGGAGTGAAACAAAATGACAGCAGAAAGAAAGCAGGCTCTTATTGCAGAGTACGCTACTCACGAAGGTGATACCGGTTCTCCCGAGGTTCAAATCGCTCTTCTTACCGAGCGCATCAACGAGCTTACCGCTCATCTTAAGGTACACGCTAAGGATCATCATTCCCGTCGCGGTCTTTTAAAGATGGTTGGTCATCGTCGTAACCTTCTTGCTTACCTTACTAAGGTAGACATTAACAGATACCGTTCCATCATCAAGCGTCTTGACATTCGTAAGTAATGGCAAAATCGGCAGACCGAAGCTTTTTTCGGTCTGCCTTCTTGCAGTTTTCAGGTGGTTTATGCTTAGCGGTAAATCGAGTGCCGAACAGTTTTCGACGTTGGATTTATTGCTAAAGAGTAAGCCCCTGGACAGTAAAAACAATTCAAAATCAGGAGGTAAAAATTATGTTTGAAAATTACAAGATTTATGAAACCGAGCTTGCCGGCAGACCTTTAAAGCTTGAAACCGGCAAAATGGCACAGCTTGCAAATGCAGCTGTAATGGCTTCCTACGGTGACACAAGAGTTCTTTGTACCGTAACTGCATCTGCAAAGCCCAGAGAGGGTGTTGATTTCTTCCCCCTTTCGGTTGACTATGAAGAAAAAATGTACTCGGTAGGCCGTTTCCCCGGCTCCTTCACCAGAAGAGAGGGTAAAGCTACCGATAAGGCGATTCTCGCTTCCCGTTGCATCGACCGTCCTATCCGTCCTCTTTTCCCCAAGGATATGAGAAACGACTGCTCGGTTGTTGCTACCGTTATGAGCGTTGATCCCGACTGTGATCCTCAAATTGCCGCAGCTATCGGCGTTTCCGCCGCTATAGCTATTTCCGATATTCCCTGGGCAGGTCCTATTTCCTCGGTTAACGTTGGTATTGTTGATGGCGAAATCGTTATCAACCCCACCCTTGAGCAGAGAAAGACTACCACCCTTGACCTTACCGTATCCTCTACCGCCGACCTTGTTGCTATGATTGAAGCAGGCGCTAATGAAATCCCCGACGACGTTATGTTCGAGGCTATTATGAAGGGTCACGAGGCAAACGTAAAGGTTGTTGAATTCATTAACGGTATAGTTGGTGAAATCGGCAAGGAAAAGTTTGAATTTGAATCTAACGATCCCGATCCCGCTATTATGGAGGAGATTGAGGCATTCTGTATCGAAGACGTTAAAAAGGCTCTTGATACCGATGATAAGCTTGTTCGCGATGCCGCTCTTCTTCCCATTTACAACGCTGTTCACGAAAAGTTTGATGAGCGCTTTGAGGGTCAGGAGGCAAAGCTTGACGAAATTATGTACCTTGTTCAAAAGCACGTTGTTCGCGCTTGGCTCAAGGATGAGAAAAAGCGTGTTGACGGCAGAGGTATTGATGAAATCCGTCCTCTCGACGCTCAAATCGACCTTCTTCCCCGTGTTCACGGTACAGGTATGTTTACCCGTGGACAAACTCAGGTTCTTTCCTGCGCTACTCTTGCTTCGGTAAGCGAGGCTCAGAAGCTTGACGGTCTTGATGAGGAAGTAGAAAAGCGCTACATTCACCACTACAATTTCCCCTCCTTCAGCGTTGGCGAAACCAAGCCCAGCAGAGGCCCCGGCAGAAGAGAAATCGGACACGGCGCACTTGCCGAGCGTTCTCTTATCCCCGTGCTTCCCAGCGTTGAGGAATTCCCCTATGCTATCAGAGTTGTAAGTGAGGTTCTTTCCTCCAACGGCTCTACCTCTCAGGCCTCCGTTTGCGGCTCTACCCTTGCTCTTATGGCGGCAGGTGTTCCCATTAAGGCTCCTGTTGCAGGTATTTCCTGCGGTCTTATCACAGGCGATGAAGGCGTATACGGCGACTTTATGACTATGGTTGACATTCAGGGTCTTGAGGACTTCTACGGCGATATGGACTTTAAGGTGGCAGGTACTAAAGAGGGTATCACCTCTATCCAGATGGACTTAAAGGTTCACGGTCTTACCCCTGCTATTATTAAGGAAGCCCTTGAGAAAACCCACAAGGCAAGAAACTACATTCTTGACGAGGTTATTTGCAAGTGCATTGCCGAGCCCAGAAAAGAGCTTTCCAAGTACGCTCCCAAAATGCTTTCCACCGTTATCGACCCCTCTAAGATCGGTGACGTTATCGGTAAGCAGGGTAAGGTTATTCAGTCCATTCAGGAGCAGTGCGAGGTTACCATTAATATTGAGGACGACGGTCACGTTTATATTGCAGGTATCGATATTGAAAAGTGTCAGCAGGCACTTTCCATTGTAGAAACCATTGCTAACGATCCCGAAATCGGCGCAATCTACAAGGGCAAGGTTACCCGTCTTATGAACTTCGGTGCTTTTGTTGAAATCGCTCCCGGTAAGGAAGGCCTTGTTCACATAAGCAAGCTTGACGTTAAGCGTGTAGAAAATGTTGAGGACGTTGTTTCGGTAGGTGACGAGGTTATCGTTAAGGTTACCGAAATCGACGATCAGGGCAGACTTAACCTTTCAAGAAGAGACGCTCTTGTTGAAATTGAAGGTGCAGTTGTTGAAGAAGGCGCCGACGAGGAGCAGGAAAGAAAACCCAAAAACGGTGGCCGTGGCGGTCAGCGTCGCGGCTTCAGACGTCGTAACGACTAATTTTTAAGAAAAAGGGCGGTGTCTGAGCACACCGTCCTTTATTTAGCTTTAGGAGAAAATTTTATGGCAGATATGAAACATGAGATAGCCCGCAGACGAACCTTTGCGATAATCTCTCACCCTGACGCAGGTAAAACTACACTTACCGAAAAGCTGCTTCTTTACGGAGGCGCTATTCAGCTTGCAGGAAGTGTTAAGGGTAAGGCTACGGCAAGGCATGCAGTGTCAGACTGGATGGAGCTTGAAAAACAGAGAGGTATTTCGGTAACCTCTTCGGTTTTACAGTTTGAATACGACGGCTACTGTATAAATATTCTTGATACCCCGGGTCACCAGGACTTTTCGGAGGATACCTACCGTACCCTTATGGCGGCCGACAGCGTGGTTATGGTTATTGACGCCGCAAAGGGTATTGAGCCCCAAACGAGAAAGCTTTTTAAGGTAGTTGCACGAAGAAATATCCCCATTTTTACTTTTATAAATAAAATGGACCGCGATTCCCGTGACCCCTTTGACCTTATTGACCAGCTTGAAAAGGAATTTGGTATAGGTACCTATCCTATGAACTGGCCTATTGGCTCCGGAAACGATTTTAAGGGAGTTTTCGACAGAGAAAACCGCAGAATCCTTGCTTTTGAGCAGTTTAAAAAGGGTCAAAGCAAATTAGAGGCTATAGAGTGCGACATTACCGATACCGAAAAGCTTGATAGCCTTATAGGCCCGTATTTACGCGCCGACCTTGTTGACCAAATAGAATTACTTGACGGCGCCAGCTACGATTTTGATTTAGAGCAGGTGCGTACGGGTAAATTAAGCCCCGTATTTTTTGGCTCAGCTCTTACTAATTTCGGTGTGGAGCCCTTCCTTGAAAGCTTTTTAAAGCTTACAACACCGCCTTTGCCCCGTAACACCGTTGAAGGCTCGGTAGACCCTGAGGACGATAATTTTTCTGCCTTTGTGTTTAAAATTCAGGCTAATATGAATAAGGCTCACCGAGACAGACTTACCTTTATGAGAATATGCTCGGGTAAATTTGAGCGTAATAAGGAATATTTCCACGTGCAGTCGGGTAAAAGTATGAAGCTGCCTCAGCCTCAGCAGCTTATGGCTCAGGAAAGAGAAATTGTAGACGAAGCTTACGCAGGTGATATTATAGGTGTATTCGACCCCGGTGTATTTTCTATAGGAGATACCGTTTGCAGTGCCAAAAATAAGGTTACCTTTGAAGGTATTCCCACTTTTGCTCCCGAGCATTTTGCAATTTACGAGCAGGTTGATACACTTAAACGTAAGCAGTTTGTAAAGGGTATGACCCAAATTGCCCAAGAGGGTGCTATTCAGATTTTCCACGAGCCCGAAAGCGGTATGGAAAGGGTAATTGTAGGCGTTGTAGGTGTTTTACAGTTTGAAGTGCTTGAATACCGCCTTAAAAATGAGTATAATGTAGACGTAAGAAAAACTTCAATGCCTTATGAGCTTATTAGGTGGATAGAGGGCGACAATATCGACGTTAAAAAGCTCAATCTTACCTCTGATACCAAGCTGGTGCAGGACTTTAAGGATAGATATTTGCTTATATTTACAAGTGAGTGGAATATCAACTGGGCATTACAAAAGAATGAAGGTCTTATTCTTTCTGAGTTTTCAAACAACTAATCCTAAAAAATGGGGGAATAAAAATGTTTGGTAAAAAATTTGCTTTTGGTGTAAACTATTGGGCAAGTGAAAACGCTACACGTATGTGGCGTGAATTCGATGAACAGGCAATTGAAAAAGACTTTAAAGCTCTTTATAACGCAGGAGTAAAATGGATTCGTCTTTTCCCAACGTGGGATGATTTTCAGCCCATCAGAGAGCTTACCACCTGGGGCGGCACACACGTTGAGGTTGTTTACAACGACGAAACTCCTCTTGATACTTCTCCCGAGGGTATTGCCGGCGTATCCAAGGTTATGATGGACCGTCTTGAAACGGTTATGAACCTTTGCAATAAATATAATTTCAAGGTTGACCTTGCTATTTTTACCGGCTTTATGAGCAGTATGAACTACATTCCCCGTCTTTTTGAAAATAAAAACGTTTTTACCGATCCCGTTGCTCTTATGTGGGAACAAAAGTTTATAAAATATATTGTTACCCGTTTTAAGAATCATCCTGCCCTCGGTGGTTGGGACCTTGGTAACGAATGTTCGGTAATGCGGAGAATTGCAGGGGACGTTGCGGCTCAGTATGCCTGGACTGCTATGGTAAGTAATGCAATTAAGGCTGTTGACAGGGAGCATCCCGTAATTTCGGGACAGGCAGAGCTTTCTACCGAAAACATCACTCCCGAAGCTACAGGTCTTTGGCAGCTAAAAGAACATGCTGAATGTGTTGACGTGCTTACTACCCACCCATATCCTATTTTCCGTCAGCCGAATGATAAAATTAACACTATGCGCCCGATTATGCATACCGCGGCAGAAAATAATCTGTACGAGGATATCGGCGGAAAAATGTCTTTCATTGAGGAAACGGGTTCTATCGGTTATCAAACCTGCTCATTAGAGAGCGAAGCTGATTTCCTTAGGGGCGACTTATTAAGCGCATATCTTCACGGCTGTCACGGATATTTCTGGTGGTGCGCTTTCGACCAAGGCGTAATTGACTTTGCTCCCTACGACTGGAATAACATAGGCTCCGATTACGGTCTTTTACATTCTGACCGTGCGGAGAAACCTTCAAGCAAAGAAGCAAAACGCGTTATGACAATAATTTCCGGAATTGACCTTCCCAAATATGAACGTCAGGCTGTTTGCGTTATTCAGTTGAATTATAAAGCTTCAATTTCTCTTGCGGCAAACGTGGCTTGCCTTGCGGAGCAAAACGATATGGGTGTTAGTTATTGCTCGGCAAGTCAAAAGCTTCCCGATGCTCCGCTTTATATAGTTCCCCGCATTGAGGGCAACGGAGCGCTAAGAAGAAGCAGTGTAGAGCGTCTTAAGGAAAAGGCAAGACAGGGCGCCACCGTTTATATTTCTATGGGCGGCGGCTTCCTTAGAATGTTCCCCGAGCTTTCGGGTATAAGCGTTACCTCCCGTGAGGTGCCTGCTAAGTCGCTAACCGTTAATATTGACGGAACTGAGCTTCCTGCTTCGCCAAACTATGTTTATCACGTAAGCAATGTTGACGGCAAGGTATTGGCAAGCTTTAGTGATGGCACCCCTGCAATAGTTTCCCACCCCTTTGGCAGAGGAAGAATTATTATAAGCCTTTTCTCTCCCGAAGCTCAGACAGCTTCCCTTAAGGGTGCCTTTGACCGAGCAGATGCTCCTGCTTACTATAAGGTTTACGCCCTTATTATGAAGGCCGCAGGAGTGAAGCCTAATTTCTATACCGATAATCCCTACGTTGTTGTCAAAGAACATAAAATTGATGCTAAAAGAAGTATTGTTTCGGTTATGAATTATTCCGATTCTGCTGAGGAATATACCGTTGGCGCAACTGTAGGCTATCAGGTTAAAAAGGTGCTTTACGGCGAACTTGACGGCAAGCTTAATAAAAACGATGCCGTAATTTACGAAGTAGAGAAGTACTGATATGAAGGAACTTTGGCAGTATTTAAAGGAAACCCATAAAAAAATAGTTTTATACGGCACCGGAAACGGTGCCGATAAAATTTATGCACGTCTTTTAAAGGAGAATATAAAAATAAGCGGTGTTTTTGCATCCGACGGCTTTAAAAAGGGCAAGGAATTCGGCGGTTTTTGTGTTACCTCCTATAAAGAACTAAAAGAAGCTTTGGGAGATTTTATTATTCTCGTTTGTTTTGGCAGTCATCTTGAAAACGTAATTGAAAATATTCACGCCCTTGAAGGGGAGAACGAATTATACCTTCCCGACGTGCCCGTTTGCGGGGAAAATATTTTTGATTTAGACTTTGCCAAAAAGCACGAGACGGAGCTTAAAACAGTATATAATCTTCTTGCCGACGATTTATCAAAAAAAGTTTTCGAAAATACCGTTTATTATAAGCTTACGGGAAAAAGCAAGTATCTAACGGAAATTGAAACCTCTCGCGACGAGGCTTTTGAGCTTCTTAATTTAAAGGGTGAAAGCTTTTTGGACCTTGGCGCCTTTAACGGCGACACGGTGGAGGAATTTTTGAAATATTCCCCCGATTATAAAGAAATTACGGCGGTAGAACCCGATTCCCGCAATTTCAGAAAATTAAGCTTAAATACACAAGGGGTTGAAAATATTACCCTTATTAACGCCGCGGTAGGCGAAAACCAGGGCAGTATACAAATGGCGAAGAATAAAGGCAGAGGAAATTCCCAAACGGGAAAAACCGTAGAGGTTAGCTGTATAACGGTGGATTCGCTTTCAGCCTCGCCAAGCTATATTAAAATTGACGTGGAGGGCGCTGAGCTGTCTGCAATACGGGGCGGAAAAAACACAATAGAGAAAAAACCGAAAATGCAAATTGCCGCCTATCACAGAAGCGAGGACCTTTTTAGCATTCCCCTTGAGGTTTTAAAGGTAAATCTAAGTTATAAAATTTATATGCGCAAACATAAAGCACTCCCCGCGTGGGATATTAATTTTATTTTTGTTTAGTAAATAAGAAAATACCGACAGCGTGTGCTGTCGGTATTTTTAAAATGCAAAAAACTGTTGTTTAAAATCTGCTATTGCTTTTTCGGTTTCTTTGATTGCCTGTTTATCTTTTGAATAGAGAGCCTCGGAATGGGCAGAAGTAAGCCGTTGATATCTTGTAAAATATTCTGACATCAAAAATCTGGCATATTTTGCATAGCGGTATTTTCCAACCGCACGGAAATATCGGTCATCCTTACGTTCAACAGCAACACATTTTTCCTGCTTTACGGCATTGGGAATATCTTCAAAATCCTTTGCAAATGCAATAGTGAACTGAATATTAAAGAATTGGCACCAGCCGGTTTTTGTTGTAGAGTGGGAATCGGAGCTTCCCACAACCGGTATTTTATAACCTTGCTCCAATAAATCTGTTCTCAGCATTTCCTGCAAATTGTTGCCGTTGCCGTAATTATCACAGCCTGCAATTACCTCAAGAGCATCAAAATGTCCGTTTTTCCAATGATAAATAAAATCATCGGCTTCCATATTATATTCGCCATAGGCTTCCCAGAAGGGATGTGCCATTATTGCAACTCCGCCTGCTTTTTTTATTTCATTGGCAACAAAAATACGGAATGCCGCACATTTTTTATCGGTTACACCTTCAAAATTACAGGACGAAAGTATCTTTTGTATTTCGGCTTCAACATATTCAGGGTTATTTTCGATTATATCGTTAACGCTGCTGTTACCGTTGAAATTAATTATATGGAAGTACCCCATATCTCGGTTGTGAACCTCTTCACCTGTAAATACAAAAAATTCATTGGTTAAGGCGGAAATTTGCTCCCTTGCTTCTAACGACGGACTGAATTTATGATGGTCGGTAACGGCCAAAAAGTCGTAGCCTGCCGCACGGTAGTTTAAGGAAACCTCAAAGGGAGTGCCTTCTCCGTCGGAACGGCAGGTGTGCACGTGAAGATCGCCCTTGAAGGGCTTTAGTTTGCTTAAATCTTCATCAACCGAATAAATATGAGTATTTAAAATAATTTTTCCGTCATACCTTACCTTTAAGGTATAGCATTGCTCAGAAGAGAAGTCGTATTGCAGGGAAAAGGTGTTTTCTCCGCAATTTTCAGGTGTCTTGTAGGCATAACGTTCTTCTTCGTCAATACGGTAAATTTCAGTATGAGGAATACTGTATTTTTCCATTGGTTGAATTTTTAATTCCAACAAATCGTTATTAATATCGCATTCGTTTAATTTGATATAAACCTTCTGCGGCTTGTTGCTTAAAAATACCTTGGGGAATACCTTTATAACGCTGATTTCCATTTGTAAAACCCTTCTGCGTAATTATACACTGAAAAGTAAATCGCAATAATTGGGGTAAGGCCACTCGTTTTCGTCCACCATTGTTTCGGCGGTGTCTACCTTGGAACGCATTTTATTCATTGCGGGGATAACCGTGTCTCTGTAGGCCTTCGCCTTTTCAAGAACGTCGTCGCAGGCTTCGGCCTTATTAATAGCTTCGCTGAGTACGGAGCAGTCGTCGAAAATGCCGTCGGTCAGCGTGCAAAGCTTTTCTGCAACGCTTCGCTCGTAGTGAGCAGACAAGCCTGCGCCCTCCTTGGCCGAAAGGTTAAGGCTTAAATCGGCGCCTACCTTACTAAGGGCGGGAAGTATTTGCTCTTTAGCCATACGAAGCGCGGTAAGACCTTCAATATGTAAGCTCTTGTTGTAGCGTTCAATATTTATAGATTCTCTTGACTTAAGCTCAATTTCGGAATACACGTTATATTTTCCGAATAGCTCAATGTTTTTCTTATCGGTGTAGTGGGGGAGAGCGGCTACGGCATCGGGATAGTTAAGAAGTCCGCGTTTTTCGGCCTCCCTTTGCCATTCTGCAGAATAGCCGTCGCCGTCGAAAATAATGCGCTTATGCTTAGCGTAATATTCCCTTATAATGGCGTGAACCTCACTGTCAAAATCAGCGGCTTTTTCAAGTCTTTCGGAAAATTCGTCAAAGGCTTCGGAAATAATTGTGTTTAAAATGGTGTTAACGCCTGCAATGGACATAGGCGCGCCCAACATTCTGAATTCAAACTTGTTACCCGTAAAGGCGAAGGGAGAGGTACGGTTTCTGTCGGTGGTTGCTTTTCTGAAGGAGGGCATAGTTTTTACGCCGAAATCCATTTTTTCACGTGCCTTAGCGGTGTACTCGGTGCCGTTTTCAATGGAATTAAGTATATCGGTAAGCTCGTCGCCCAAGAACATTGAAACAATGGCAGGGGGCGCCTCGTGACCGCCTAAACGGTGGTCGTTGCCTGCAGATGCAACCGATAAACGCAGTAAATCCTGATGCTTGTCCACGGCCGAAATAACGGCGGTGAGAATAAGCAGGAACTGTAGGTTTTCGTAGGGGGTTTTACCAGGATTCAACAGGTTAATTCCCGTATCGGTGGAAAGCGACCAGTTGTTGTGCTTACCGCTTCCGTTAAGACCGCCAAAGGGCTTTTCGTGTAAAAGACAAACAAGCCCGTGCTTTTCGGCAACCTTTTTAAGAATTTCCATGGTAAGCTGATTATGGTCGGTGGAAATATTAACGGTGGTGAAAACGGGAGCCATTTCGTGCTGTGCGGGAGCGGCCTCGTTATGCTTGGTTTTTGAAGGAATGCCAAGCATCCAAAGCTCCTTGTCAAGCTCCTTCATAAAGGCGGAAACTCTCGGTCGGATAACACCGTAGTAGTGGTCACCTAATTCCTGACCCTTGGGTGCAGGCGCACCGAAAAGTGTTCTGCCGCAAAAACGTAAATCCTCGCGCTTGTCGTAAAGCTTTTTGTCAACCAAAAAGTATTCCTGCTCGGCGCCTACGGTAGGCTTAACGGTTTTAGCATCGCTGTTACCGAAAAGTCGTATAAGCCGTAAGGAAGCATCGTTAAGTGCCTGCATTGAACGGACAAGAGGAGTTTTCTTATCTAATGCGTGACCGCCGTGGGAATAAAAGGCGGTGGGAATACAAAGGGAGCCGTCCTTAACAAAGGCGTAGGAGGTTGGATCCCAAGCGGTGTAGCCCCTTGCCTCAAAGGTGGCTCTCAGTCCGCCCGTGGGGAAGGAGGAGCCGTCTGCCTCGCCCTTAATAAGCTCCTTTCCTGAAAATTCAAGAATTACCTTTCCGTCGTCGGTAGGAGTTATAAAGCTGTCGTGCTTTTCGGCGGTAATGCCCGTCATAGGCTGAAACCAATGGGTAAAATGGGTTGCACCCTTTTCTACCGCCCAGTCCTTCATAGCCTGAGCAACAATGCCCGCAATACTCGGGTCAAGAGTTTTGCCCTGCTCAATGGTTTTTTTAAGCGCCTTATAGACGTCCTCGGGCAGGTGTTTTTTCATTGCGGTGTCATTAAAAACGTGACAGCCGAAATAATCGGTAACTCTTTCCATAAAATTACTCCTTAAAATAACTTGCATAATAATACTATAGTATATAATAAATAATTAATTTTGTCAAACCTCTTCAAAATACAGCACGCAGGTATTAGAAGGGAAGGATAAGGTTTTAAGCTTAAACTTAACCCGTCCCGTAAGGGAAACACACTTATCCTGAATTTTAACAACGTAATCGGCATAATTTTCCTTAAAGTCTTCGGCTACACTTGAATCGTAAAACAAAAATTCAGTATGGGTTTCTCCCGCCTTGTAGCTCTTAACAAGCTCTTCGGCTACAAAATTAATAGGGTCGTCCTTGATTACAAGACCTTTTTTTACAAAATAGTTTAGGGCGCTATCATTAGCCTCGGGAACACAGAAATTATATGAATTGCCTTGGGATATAGCGCTTGAGGGAACGTCGGCATAAACAATATCGATATCGTGGTCGGCGCGAATTTGCAGCTCGGAAAGGTTTAAGTAGGTATGGTGCGGTTTGCTCCTTAAATCGTCCCAGGTGACGTCAACGTGGTACCAATTTCCTTCAAGCTTTACCATATTCCACATATGGCCTACACCCTTGGAGTCTCCCGTAATAAGTATACATTCAAGCCCTGCGTATTGACACAAAAGCTTAAAGGCTCTGGCGTATCCTTCACATACCGCGTGGCCGTTTACAAGGGCGCCGAAGGCGGTGTAAACGGTACCCTCTCCGTATCTGTCGAATTCGCTGTCGTAGGTAACGTATTTGCAAAGGTAGTCGTGAATAATAACTTCCTTTTCAAAGTCGCTTTCTGCCTTTTTCACCTTGCTCATAGCGCGGTCAATAGCATCGTCGAAGTCAAGACGGTTGGCCTCTATTTCATAGGCAAAGTAGCCGTAGCCGTCTTCGGTATCGTTCCTTTTAAAGGAAACGGCAACGGTGGTGCCGTTTACGGTAATGTAATAGGAGGAGGGCATCCAGTAGTATTCGGGGAAATCGTTGCACATTGCCCTGTGCGCCTTTGCCACCGTGGCCGAGGGCTCTGCCTCTACAAGGCCTACGTCTATCCAACCGGCGGTTAAATGACGCACCATATTAAGCATAATGCGGTATACCCGCTTTTCGGTATTGTTTAAAAAGCTGTAGGAATATGCTCGGTCAAGCTCCTCACTCGTCAGAACGACCTCCTTGCCCTTTTCGGCATCAACCTCATCGGTGATAACCTGCGGAGTGGGACGGTGAAATTCGGAATTGACAGGTGCTTCTCTGTCGGGAGCGGCGGGCTTTTTGCTGCAGGCACAGCAAAGCATAAGGCATAAGCAAAGCAGTATTGCCGTAACCCTTTTTAAACCCATAAGCCTTACCTCCCGTCGATAATATTATACGCACCCGCACAGTATTTAAGATTTTCCACCCAGCCGTAGCAGGCGGGGGCGGAAAGTGTGGTATTGGTATTCTCTATTATACAGTATAGAAGGTCGGTTGAAAAGCCGTTTTTTGAAATTTTATTTAAAACACCTTCGATAATAGCCCTACAGGCGGCAAAGTCTCCCTTTTTATTTGATAAAAACTCGGCCGCCTGCACTCCCGTCAGGGCATAGCCGTCGTTGTTTTCGGTTTCAATTCCGCCAAGTGTGTCGATAAATTCTATTAAAAAGCTGTAGTCGCAGGAAACGGTATGAGAGGGTGAGTAGCCGAAGCTCTCGGCAGATTGCTTTTCTGTATTGCTCAGCACCAGAACGTTAATCATTTGCTTTTCGAAAAGAAGCTCCACCGCCGCGCCGCTGCCGTCCTCAAAAACAAAAAGCACTACGCTGTCCTTCGGAATAAGCCTTCCGTCAATATAGGGCACGTCGGTTTTGGGTACGTCTACTCCCAAAAGCCTTTGCTGTGAAAAGAATAAAAGCACTAAGGAAAAAATTACGGTGCATGCCGTGGCAAATATAAAAAACTGTAAAAAAATTTTGCCTTTCATAAAATTCCTCCCATGGTAGTATTGACCGTCGCGCAACGGATATGTTAAAATGTTTTGTATAACAATGTAGGGACGGGCGTCCCCGACCGTCCGCAACCCTTGACCAACCCAAAAATCATTATAACAATGTAGGGACGGGCGTCCCCGACCGTCCGCAACCCTCGACCAACCCAAAAATCATTATTAAATCTATTGGAGAAATTTTAAAAATGTATTTATCAATAACCGATGCCGAGGTGAGCTTCGGCGGTGAAACGTTGCTTAAATCGGTAAGCTTTGAAATTAAAAACAAAGAGAAAATTGCCGTGGTGGGCAGAAACGGTTGCGGAAAAACCACCCTTTTACGGCTTATAAGCGGTGAAATAGAGGCAGAGGGTGAAAATGCCGCCCTGTCCTTTAATAAGGATGCCGTAATAGGCTATTTAAAGCAGATTTCCTTTACCGATTTGTCGGTAAGTCTTGAGGATGAGCTTGAAAAGGCCTTTGAGCGTATTAACTCTATAAAGGCCGAAATGGATTCTCTCGGTGAAAGGCTTAGCACAGGTGATGCCGCGGCGGTGGAAAGGTACAGTCTTTTAGAAGAGCTTTATAAAAACCTCGGCGGCTATTATTACGGCAAGGAAAAGGAAACGGTGATAGCAAAATTCGGCTTTGAGAATGAAAGACACCGTCCTTTAAGCAGTTTTTCGGGTGGACAGCTTACCAAAATTGCTTTTATGAAGCTTTTGCTTTCAAAGCCCGACCTACTGCTGCTTGACGAGCCTACCAACCACCTTGATTTGGAAACGGTGGAATGGCTTGAAGGATATTTAAAAAGCTATCCGGGCGCTATTGTGTTCGTTTCTCACGACCAAATGTTTATCGACCGCCTTGCCGATGTGGTTTATGAAATCGAATACGGCAAAATGAAAAGGTATATAGGAAACTATACCGAATACCTTAAAAAGAAGGAGGCCGACAGGGAAAAGCAGAAAAAAGAATACGAGCAACAAAAACGGGAAATTGAAAAAACCGAAGCGCTTATTGAACGCTTCCGCTATAAGGCAACCAAGGCGGCAATGGTGCAATCCCGTATTAAAACCCTTAGTAAAATCGAGCGTATTGCACCGCCCGAGGAGGGGGACACCCGCGCCTTTTTTGCCGATTTTACACCTGAGATTGAAAGCGGAGGCAACGTGTATGAGGCTAAAGGCCTGCAGGTAGGCTACGATACTACCCTTGCAACGGTTTCTTTCCTTATAAAGCGCGGTGAAAAAATGGGTATAATAGGTGCTAACGGAAAGGGAAAATCCACTCTGCTTAAAACCATAATGGGAATTTTGCCGCCTCGTGGCGGTGTTGTAAACCAAGGCGTTAACGTAAGGGTAGGCTATTTTGATCAGCATCTTGCACAGTACGTCAGCGATAAAAACGTGCTTATGGATTATTGGGACGCCTTTCCCACCTTGACCGAAACCGAAATAAGAAGTGACTTGGGTGCCTTTTTATTCAGAGGTGAGGACGTGTTTAAAAAGGTCAGCGTGCTTTCGGGCGGTGAAAAGGTAAGGCTTTGCCTTTGTAAAATGCTTAAAAAGAAACCTAACCTACTTATTCTTGACGAGCCCACTAACCATATGGATATTATAGGTAAGCAGGCCCTTGAGAGAATGCTTAAAAACTATCCGGGTACTATTATTTGCGTTTCTCACGACCGTTATTTTATAAAGGAGGTTTGCGATAAGCTGCTGGTTTTCAGCCAAAACGAGGTTACGTATCATCCTTACGGGTATGAGGAATATCTCGCTTTAAATAATACTGCAGAGGAGCAGCAGCCCGTTAAAGAGGAGTCGGGAGCCCAAGCGGATAAAAAAGGAAAATATTTTTCCGCTTTTAAGGAGCTTTCAAAAGTGAATAAGAAAATAGAAAAAATAGAGGAGGCCATAGCCGTAGCCGAGGAATTTTTAGAAGGAATGAAGTCGGAGCTTAACAGTGAAGAGGTGGCTACCGACTACCAAAAGCTTATGGCACTTCAGGGCGAAATAGAGGAAAAGGAAGTCGAATTATCCGTTCTTTACGGGCAATGGGAGGAGCTTTGCCTTAAGCGCGATTCTTTACAGAACGAGGAATGAGTTTTTATTCTTAATTTTTTTTGTTTAAATATACATAAAGAAATTGACAATCTGTAATGGTTGTGGTACAATCTATATAACAAAATATAAAAAAGGAGTTTTGTTTATGAAAAAGCTATTAAGCATTGTTCTTACAATTGCTATGCTTTTCACTATGGTTGCATGCATTCCCGTATCTGCAGCCGAGGGTGAAGAAGTAATTGTAGACACATCTACCTTAGGCGACTATTATAAGTTCACCTTTGGTGAGGACGGCGACAGATATGATTATACTGTTGCTAACAAAAATGTTGATGACACAACCGGTCAGCTTACCTATAAGGGCAACAGCTTTTATCCTCTTTGGATAGATTCCGCTGATGCCGCTAATGCTGAAGTTGGTTACAAAACCATCACTACCAATAAGGGCGAAAACTTCGACGTTTTGGAGGTTAAATCCTTTGCAAACGGCTGGCTTGTTCCCCTTACTAAAGAAGGTAAACCCTTTGAATTTACTCCCGGTGTTAAATATAATGTAAACATTAAGTTTTTTAACCCCGCTTGTAATACTTGGGGCCAGTCCTTTATCGGCGCAGGTACTACCAACAATAAGACTTACGCAAAGGCAAACGGTATTACCTATACCATTAATGCAGAAACCGGCGAAATGGTTGCTAACCCCAAAACCTCTGTTTATAGCACCATTCCTTACAACTTTAATGTTGGCGGTACTGTTAGCGGTAACTCCTATTCTTTCTACGCTACCGAGGGCACCTATGGTACCAGTGGCGCTACTTACTCTTGCGTTCATTCTCAGTTTAAGGATGCGGAAGGCAATCCTCTTACTTGTACATCCTCAAAGTATGTTAATGCTTATCTGGATAGGAACGCTGTACTTGCCATCCCCGAGGAAGCAGGTATCTATAACGAGGAAAAAGGTTCTTACGACGTTAAAGCTACTTTAAATAACAATACCCCCGACGATACCAGCGATGATACCGAAGTGGTAGGTAATAACTATTTTGCTATGTCTTTTAGCGGCGGTAACGTTTATGCCTATGGTACAAATTCCTCTTATCACGTTTATACTAACGATACCGTTGAAGAAGGCGAAAAGATTCCTTCTACCTGGCAGATTGTTTCTATTGAAATTGTCAGCGAAAACTATAAATCCAGCCTTAGCTACAGCGTTAACGGCGAAATCGTTAAGACTGTTGAAGCTGGAGTTGGCACTGCTATTGAAGCATTTGTTCCCGAAATTCCCGAAGGCAAGTTCTTTGCCGGCTGGTATGCTGACGAAGCATTAACCGTTCCTTACACTGCTGAAGCTATTGAATACGGTCAGAAAACCGTATATGCTAAATTCTTTGGCTACGGCGAAAACGTAGAAATTAATTTTGATGACGGAAATTACCCTGCTACCGCTGTTTTCTATGATGAAGCAGGCACTAAGTGGCCCTTGCGCGGTTACAGCTGGAAGGGTAACACATATAAGTACGGTACAACCGACAGTGTTTTAAAAACTACCGACAACCTTATTAAAGAACTTGAAGCAAAGGGCTATTCCGGCACTCCCGAAAGCGGCACCATTTCATTCTTCTCCGACAGAACATGGGGTATGCCCGGCGGTATAACGTTCGCTAATCCCGACGGAAGTCTCTTTGTTCCCAAGGCAGGCGAAATGTACAAGGTTACCTATAAGTACCGTTCTCTCCTTAATAACGATAAAGATATGTCCATTAATGTAGTTTACGGTCTTTTAGATGCTATGGGCAATCTCACAACCACCGGTGACAAGACCTTCTTTAAGAAAACTCTTGCTTACAATACTATTGAAGAGGTTGTTACCGAATGGACCGAGAAGAGCGCAACCGTTGTTATCCCCGAAGAGGGTGAGGGTTATATTCCTGCTCTCGGTCTTAGTATCACTGGAGTTGCGAAGGCTAAAGTTTTCGCAGAAGACGGTGAAACCGTAATAGATTACACTCATACTATGGTTGAGCTTGATTACGTTAAGGTTGAAAAGGTTCCCACCACTACCGTAACCTACGTTGCTCTTGACGGTACCGAAAAAACTGAAATGGTTGAAATCGGCGCGGAAATCAAGTATCATGCACTTGGAGCCAGCAGAAACAATGATATCGTTTGGTCTCTTTCTAAGGATAGTTTTGTAGCAGCTCCTAAGATTGCTACCGAAGCAATTACCGTTTATGAGTATGCTTCCGACGTAATCAGCTTCGAAAACTATGCAAGCGCTGATTATATTAAGCATTCTCTTAACCTTCAGGTTTCCGAGGACTATGCTTTAACCGGCAGTAAATCCCTTAAGTATGTAAACTTAGGCTATTCTATTACTTCTGCTAAGCCCAGTGATTGGGACACTAACTGGACTAAGTACTATGTATTCGTAGACGGAGAATTTGTTCAGCTTGCAGGCGATGCTGCTCCTGAATGGGTAGCAGGCACCTACCTCCAGTCTCGCGGTAACAACAACCTTGAGCAGGCTGTAGCTCTTTGGAGTCTCCCCGGCAACAAGACCTATAAGATTTCCTTTAAGTACTACATCCCCGAAGCTCTTGCAGGCGACGTAGAGCTTTATCCCTACACCGCAGGCTCCAACATTTGGTGGAACAATAACGGTGACGGTAAGGGTACTGTTCACTATAAAGATTCTGCTATTACCATTGGCGCAGATGCTAAGGTAGGCGAGTGGGTTGACGGTGAAATTTACTTCACCTCTACCGCTATTGAAAAGTACGATTACTTACTGGTTAAGGTTGGTACTACCGCTACCGATAAGATGGTTATGTATTTCGACGACTTCTCTTACGAAGAGGTAGAAGCTGTTACCTTCGAAATTCCCGAGGGCGCAACCGCAGAGGGCTATGAAGCAGTAGACAATATCGTTACTGTTTACGTAGCTAAGGGTGGCACTGCTATACCTCCTGTTGTAACCGATGCAGACGGCAACATAATCGAAGTTTGGTATAATGCAAACGGCGAAGAGGTTACCGAATTCCCTGCAGGTGCTTACACCTATCAGTCCTTTATCTATGGTGACTGTGACGGCAACAAGGAAATTGACACCACCGACCTTGCAATGTTAAAGCTTAAGCTTGCAGGTATTGGTGAGGTTGGTCCCGGTGCTGATTGCAACGGTGACGGTGAGCTTAATACCACCGACCTTGCAATGCTGAAGCTCAACCTTGCAGGTATCGGAACCTTAGGCCCTGCGCAGTAATTTAATTAAAAACGCTAGTAGGGAGACACTTCATAAAGAAGTGTTCTCCCTACTTTCTTTTTATATAAAATTGACACTTTCTACAGATTAAGTGTCATAGTGGGTTACATACTTTAAAAATCAACCTATCTCAAAAATAAGAATATCAAGTGATATTGTGAGACAGGTCTCACAGTGATATTCTTTAGAATACCTCGCCAAAGGCGAGATATTTCTAAAGAGTGATATTGAAACTTGCAGTTTCAGTGATATTCAATAAGGTGCGTAGCACCGTCATTCTTCGTAGCAAGATTTATCTTGCGGAGAAATATTCGCCCCCAAACTCGCGAAGCGAATATAACTTGGGCGTAGCCCAAATATAACTGCGTAGCAATATAACTCGCCGTAAGGCGAATATAACTGAGGCACACTTCTTTACGGAGTGCGCCTCTAACGGAGCGTTTTTTTCTTGTAATGAGCCGAAAAGTATGATACAATATAATATCATATTTAAAACGTTAGGAGAATTATTTTGTCTTTTCCTTTAGAGCAAATAAGAAACTTTTGCATTGTGGCGCATATTGACCACGGCAAATCCACACTTGCCGACCGCCTTTTGGAGCTTACCAGCTCGGTTGAGCAACGTGAAATGGAGGAGCAGATTCTTGACAGTATGGATTTGGAGCGTGAGCGCGGTATTACCATAAAGGCCCACGCCGTTACCCTTTATCATACTGCCGCCGATGGAAAGCAATATGAATTAAATCTTATTGATACACCGGGTCACGTAGACTTTAACTACGAGGTTTCCCGTTCTCTTGCCGCTTGTGAGGGTGCTATTTTCTTTTCGATTTTCTGCTCCTTTTTGACGGAAACACAAACGGCCTGCGAATGTTCGCAAGCCGCCTTGATTTCCTCTGCGTGTGGTAAATTGTCTATTCGCTCACTAACAGCCTTAACGCTGCCTGTGTCGATTGATACGGTGTAATATTTTTCTTTTTGAAAGAATGTTATTTTATTATTCCGGTCAGCCAAAAGCGCAAGCGTTGGCGTCTGTACTCTGCCAATATTCAAAGTCTTTTTATACAGGAGAGCACGCAGGCGAATTTCGGCGGCGTTTCCGCGGAATGGCTTCCGGATTTGCACATCGTCGTTCCCGCCGATTATCTTTTAATTTTCGCCTTGGTTTTGATGCCGCTTGTTTTTGTC
>JAFVIF010000027.1 GCA_017474125.1 Clostridia bacterium | reverse complement strand
TTATCACAAGTAAGCATAAAAAAGTCAAGATAAGTTTTAAAAAAGAAAGCCGTCCAAAAGGACGGCAATATATACGACGATATATTATTCAGCAGAATTTTCTTCTCTCATCTTAGCAAAACACTCGCTACAGTAAACGGGGCGATCCTCACGGGGTTGGAAAGGAACCTTCGCGGGGTTACCACAAGCACTGCAGGTAGTTTCGAACATTTCGCGCGGTGCTCTGCCTGCATTCTTACGCTTGTCGCGGCAGGGTTTGCAGCGCTGCGGCTCATTTGCAAATCCTTTGGACTCGTAGAATTCCTGTTCTCTTGCAGTGAATACGAATTCTTCTCCGCAGTCCTTGCAAACTAAAGTCTTGTCTTCGAACATTTTTTGTACCTCACTTGTTTGGTTTTTAGCCCCGGTCGGAATCACACCGACATCTTTGAAAACAACGCTCTGTATGTTGAGCTACATGGGCATATATAATCAACGGCTACAGCCGACTGATTTTTTAATTTTCTTTCTGGCGCGTTGCAAAGCATTATTTACGTCCTTAACAGTTATCTTAAGCAGTGTTGCAACCTCTCCGTAATTTCCAAGCTTTAAATACGCATTAAGAACCTTATACTCGTATGCAGAAAGACAAAGACGGATTCTATCGGTTAACATATTAACGCTTTCCTTGCAAATAAGCGCAGATTCGGGGTCGTTTATATCAAAAACATCAGCATCGTCAATACTAACAATAGCGTCACGGGGTATTTGTTTTTTCGAAGAAATGCGCCTTAATTCCGAAGAAATTGCACGACGGATACAAAGCGAAGCAAAGGTTTTAAAGGTTGCAGAAGAAAAATCGTAAGCACCAACCGCACCATAAAGGGATAATAGCCCGATTTGAACGAAATCCTCCTTATCGGAAGCGGCGCAGTTTAGAGCAGAAACAAACAAATCTATAATCGGAAGATACGCTGCAGTTAAAAGCGAAAAAAGCTCGTCCTCACCCTTTTGAATTCGTAAAACAAGCGTGTTTTCATCAAATTCTTCATTGTTGTAAAAATATGTTTCCGCCATACTCGCTCCATTGTACGTATATTAAAGCACAGAATAATAATATAATATAATTGTTCAAAAGTCAAGTATAAATTATTATATATTATGCAAAATTTTAAAAAAATCTGTATAATTTAACTAAATATTGCCGATTTTAAGGTTCTTAACAGAATAATATACGTCCTTATACATATATAATGAGCCAAGGCAAACAACGGCAGTATTATTCTCTATACTATGTTTAACTGCAGATTTAACTGCAGAGTCAATATCGTCAAAGGAAAAGGCATTAATACCTTTATTGGCAAAAAGCGCTGCATATTCCATTGCGTTTAAGGCGCGCGGATTATCGGGAGTAATGCAAAAAACGTTTTCAGCAACAGTCGATATTTTATCGGCAATCATATTATAATCCTTGTCCTTCATAACGCCGGTAACGACGTCTACCCTTTTATCGCCGAAATATAGCTTGATACTGTCAACAGCCGCGCAAATTCCTTCAGGATTATGCCCACCATCAGCTATTATTAACGGTTTTCTGCTAATAATCTCAAATCTCGCCTTCCACTTGGTTTTTAATAGACCGCTTTTAATATCAACGTCGGAAATTTCAAAGCCCAACTCACGCAAAACCGAAACAACAGAAATAACATTTGCAGCGTTTGAAGGCTGAAAAGAGCCAAGCAGCGGTATTTGTACGTCGGTTAAACAGTGATAATCAAAGGTTGTATGAGAAAGGCTGAAAGTCTTCACCTTTAAGTCTGATTTATCTACCTTAATTATTCGTGCATTTTTTTGCTCGGCTTCTTTAACAATTACCTTTTCGGCTTTTTCATCATTCGAGCACCAAAGGCAAATACCATTATTCTTAATAATGCCGGCCTTCTCCCCTGCTATTTCCTCAACAGAATTGCCGAGAAAAGAGGTATGATCAATTGATATACCCGTGATAACCGAAACTAAAGCTTGTTCAATAATATTAGTTGCATCGTATCTGCCGCCAAGACCGCATTCAAGCACAACAACGTCGCATTTAACCGAATAAAAATAGAGAAAAGCCACTGCGGTAATGAGCTCAAATTCAGTAGGCTTATCAACCATAGTATCGGCAGCAGTTTTAACTATAGCGGTAATTTCACACAGTTCTTCATTAGATATACTTTCACCGTTTACAGCAATTCGCTCGTTAAATTCAAGAATATACGGAGAAGTATAAAGCCCCGTTTTGTAGCCCGCTTCTTTTAAGATAGATGCAGTCATTGCACAAAAGGAGCCTTTACCGTTTGTGCCCGCAACGTGAATAAACTTTAATTTATTTTGCGGATTGCCAATCTTTTCGCAAAGCTCACCAATTCGCTCAAGACCGGGCTTACAAAAAAAGTTGCTTACAGAATGTATATAGTTTAAGGTTTCAGAGTAATTCATTATTTTATACCTCTAATAGTGTCTATTTGCTTTATGAAAGCCTTGTTTTTCATTAAAACGGCAAGGACCAAGGTTTCTGCAATAAAAACAACGGAATAATTAAGAGTTCTTGTCAAAACGGTATAAACGTAGGGTGCTCCGTAAAATAAAGCCAAACCGAATGATTTGATTATAACCGATCCGATTAAATGAGAAAAAAACACGCTCACGGTTATCTTTATCCACAGCCTTCTTTTAAATAATAGCTTATAAATCAAACCTGATAAAAAGCCAATCACCGCTGCGCCAAAGGTTAGTATAGGATTTATGGTATAGCCTCGCAGTACACAGCCTATTAAATCGGCAGCAACACCAGAAAACGCACCCATAACGGGACCAAATGCAAAGCCCGACAGTATTACGGTAAGATTTTCGAAGCTAAATCTTAAGGTGTCTCCAACTGAAAAAGCTAAAAACTTACCTGAGATAATACTTATTGCAACAAAAAGAGCAACTGTAACCATCACCTTAGTATTGGTGAAATTATGCAATTCGAAAAACGAATTACTTTTGATTTTTGACATAAAAAGACCTCCTCCCCCACATACGACAGGAAAGAAGGAAAATTCTAACCTATGAAGCGGGATGCAAAACTCAGACCGCAACCGTTAGGTTTTCGTCAGACCGGCAACTCCCCGTCCCGTCAGCACTTCACGCCTGAATTTTTACTCTTCAAATTTTAATCATTATAAAACTTTCTTATTTTTTTGTCAAGTAGATGAAAACAGTGACACAAAAGCATAATAATACATAGTATATAATGAGTTTTAGAATTTGCTAAGACCAAATACGTGAAGGAGGATAATAATGGCAGAAAACAATTTTAAAGATGCAGTTTGTATAGATGCAGGAAGAGTCTACGATTCCTGTTGTGACAGAGACTGTATTGAAGACCTTAAATGCTATTTTTCGAACGAAGGTCAGGCACTAATTAACAGCGCAATCAGTGTCAAACTCAAGAGCGCAGAAGTACTTAACGTATACGTAGACGTGGAACCCGTAAACTTTAATCGCGGATTTTATTCCTGCGATTTAACCTTCTTTTTCCTTATAAAGCTCGAGGTATTTACAACACCTCACAGCATGCCCGAGGACGTAAGAGCAATAGCAACCTTCAGCAAAAAGGTTATTCTTTTTGGAAGTGAAGGCACCGCTAAGGTATTTTCAAATCTTACTTCTCTTGAAAACGCGTCCGATTTACAGCTTCAGCAAACAGAAAATACTCCACGTTGTGTAGTTCAAACGGTTGACCCAATTGCTTTAGCGGCAAGAATTTGTAAAGCAGACACCTGCAACGACAATATTTGCTGTATACCGAAATGTATATGCGACGTTTTAGGTGGAGGCGTAGCGCAAAACGGTGATAATAACGTATACGTTACTATCGGACTGTTTACGGTAGTGCAGCTTATTCGTAACGTACAAATGCTTATTCCTATCTACGATTTCTGTATTCCTGAAAAGCAATGTACCGACAACTGTGCGGCCGATCAGCCCTGTGACGTATTCAGAAGAATCCAATTCCCCACCGATGATTTTTTTCCACCCAGCTTAAGTAAAGATTGTGAATAAAAAAACGCCCCAAAACGGGGCGTTTTACACTAGTTAAAGTTTGAAATATCAAGGTCAGGAAAGCTTTTGAAGAACGGTGTAAGTGCATTTTTCATTTTAGCAATACCGCCTACAGAGTTGCTTTCCATATTGATAGGCATAACCGGATCATGCACGCTTATTCGAAGTAAAAACCAACCGTCAAAGGCGTTTACCCTAATGCCTTCAAAGTTTTCTTCACAGACCTTCCAATCTGCGCGACTGCGAGCGTACTTTTCAAATTCATTCAAAACCATCTCGCCGTATCCTTTAAAATCTTCATTTAAAATTTTGAAGCGGTATTCACTTTCTTCTGCCGGAAGCTTAAGTGAACTCAGCATAGCCTCTAAACTTTTTCCTTTAGCAAGTTCAATAACTATTTTTGTTACCAAATAGGCTCCGTCATCAAGAAAATAGTTCTCTCTAAGCGCCGCGTGGCCGGAGGTTTCAATTGCTAAAGGACAGTTTTCGCCCTTATCACAAAGCTCCTTGGCTTTTTCAATAACGTTTTTATAACCACGGCGGAAACGAAAATGCTTACAGGAAAGCACGTCTTCAATAAAATCGGTAACACCGTCAGAGGTAATCGAATCGGTTACGATTACAGCGCCGGGCTTGTCAGCAACAATATATGAAGCAAGTGCTATTAATCGGTTACGGTTGATTTCTTCACCGAGACTATCCACACAGCCTGCTCGGTCAACGTCGGTATCGAACACTATTCCCAAATCAGCCTTAACAGCCTTAACCGCATTGCAGGCGCTAAGCATAGCAGCTTCATTTTCGGGGTTTGGAATGTGATTAGGAAAAGTTCCGTCGGGATTTAAAAACTGACTGCCGCTAATATCGGCGCCAAGCCTTAAAAGAACGTCGTTAGCATAAAAGCCGCCAACACCGTTTCCTGCATCAACGACAATTTTATAGCCGCTAAGAGGTGCGTCCTCCTCTTTTTTATTGAGAGAATCACAGATCAGTTTTCTTAAATCGGCGGCATAAACAGACATAAAATCAACATTGGACAGCTTGCCCTTTTCACTCGCAATATAGGTTGATTCAACATCAGCGAGAGCAAGAATTTCGGTAATATCCGAACCTTCAAGTCCACCGGTATTTAAAAAGAATTTGAAACCGTTTTTGTCGGAAGGATGATGACTGGCAGTAATTTGAATCGCCGCATCACAGTCAAGCTTAACGGTAGTCATAAACATTGCCGGAGTTGAGGAAAGCTTGCAGTTTACAGCGTGAACTCCGCTGTTTCTCAATGCGTTGACAACAACGTTGGAAATTTTATCAGCAGACACACGCGAATCGTGGCCAACCGATATTTTCATATTTTCAGCAGGTTTTGACAGCCTGTCGGTAAGCCAGCATACAAAAGCACAAATAATATCGTTAACGGCTTTGTCTGTTAAGGTAACTTCGTTTCCTAAGAAAGAATCTGCGGTGCCGCGAATATCGGTTCCGCTTTTAAGAGATGCATAAGACATAAATCAAACTCCTGACCTTATACGGAGGTAAAATATGTATTGTATAAAACTCAATTGTTATCGTTTTGAAAATATAAAATCGCTTAAAAGAGCTTTAATAAAATTACAAATTAAAAATGCAAAAATCAGTGAATTGTATTTGCGGGCAAATAAATACTTTTTGCTGAGTGAAAAAAGAATAGATGAAAAGCTATTTATAAAAAATGAGTATATAAAGCAGATACTTAACGAATATGCAAAACTAATAAGCAGAAACGCGTTAAATGAAGTGATAAAACTATTATAAAGCTTTAATCTCTTTAACCCTTGCACCCATATCATCGGCAGAAAAAATGTAATTTCCCGCTACGAGAACGTCAGCGCCCGCTTTAATAGCCAACGGAGCTGTTTCGGCATTGATACCGCCGTCAACCTCCAGCAAAACGTTTAATTTTCTGTCAACTATTTCTTTTTTAAGGGCTGATAGCTTGCCGAGAGCTTCAGGCATAAACTTTTGACCGCCAAAGCCGGGTTCAACCGACATAACAAGCACCATATCACAAAGAGGTAAGTATTCAAAAATTTCCTCAGGAGCGGTACACGGCTTGATAGTCAAGCAGGATTTGCAGCCTAAATTCCTAATTTCTTTAAGGGTTTCGGCAACGTCGGAGCCAGCCTCATAATGAAAGCCGAGATAATCGGAAACTGCGGCAAACTCTTTTAAATAGCGATGAGGCTTATCAATCATAAGATGGACGTCACAAGGAAGAGCGGTATGCTTTTTAATCGAGCTGATTACAGGAACACCGAAAGAAATGTTAGGAACAAAAATTCCATCCATAACGTCAAGATGAAGCATATCAACGCCGGCTTCTTCAAGACGCTTAATAGATTCGCTTAATTCCAAAAAATCGGCAGTCAGCACCGAGGGAGAAATTTTAACCATAATGTATTACCTCCAATTAAATTTATTGTAACCCATTTAATTTTAGGTGTCAATTAACTATTTCAAAAAACATATAATTTGTCCAATTATTACAATAATAATCATAATTGGAGCAAAAAATCTAAAAATATGGGAGACAAAAGCCTTTTTTAATGTTGTATTTGATTTAAAACTAATCAAATTTTCGATTCCGTAAACCCATCCGATATATAAAGTTGACAGCAAGGCGGCTATGGGAATAATAAGCCCTTCGGCAACAAATATCCATATATCCATTATGTTATTTTTAAACCCATCACAAGAAATTATTACAGCAAAAGCACTTATTAAAGCACAGCAAAATAATGCTGTGTTTTTTCGGTTTTTAATTCCATAGGTACTTAAAGAAAGCACAGGGACTTCAATAAAGGCAACAGCGGAAGACAGCGCCGCCAATATTACAAGCAAATAAAAAGCGATTCCGAAAATCGGGCCAAATTTACCGAATATAAGGTTTTGCATAGTTACAAAAAGCAAACCGATTCCGCCGTTTAAGCCTGCATTTGAATTTTGCAAGGCGGCGGCCGAAATAATTGATAGACCAGCCAAAACGGCAACTAAAGAATCCACAATAACAACCGAGAGCGCACTAACAAAGGTATTCTGTTTTTTACTCATATATGCGCCGTAGGTTACCATAGTACCTACGGAAACGGAAAGTGAAAAAAACATTTGCTCGCCTGATGATGAAATAATATGCCAAACGTCCATTAATTTAATATTTTTAAACGAAACTTTAAGCAGCACATCATCATTTAAATTCTTCCACGGCTCAGTTTTAAAAAATAAATAAAACAGCAGTAATAAAAGTATCGGTATTACCGTTTTATTAAACCTTTCAATGCCGCTCGAAATGCCTTTAGAAGATATAAAATAGGTTATAAACATAAAAAGCAGTGTGTATATTACAGCCGCAAAAATTTCACTTGTTGATTTTATAAACAAAAGTGATCCGTCAATATAAGTTTTCCCGCTATACAAATATTGAACGTTAACCATCAAATATCTGATACACATACCGCCAATAACTGCATAATAACACATTACAATGCACGGAGATATCACTGAAAGTATGCCCACAATTCGTAACTTAGGCGATATTTTTTTATATGCAACGTAGCAACATTCTCCGCCTAATTTACCGATATTTATTTCTGCAATTAACAAAGGCAAACCGACTATCAGTGCCAATAATAAATAAAAAATCAAAAACAGCAAACCGCCGTCTGCCAATTTGTAAGGAAAAGCCCATATATTTCCGAGCCCTACCGCCGAGCCGATTGCCGCTAATATAAATCCAAGCCTGCTGCTAAAACCTTTTTGATGCAAAATAATCACCCATATATAATACTTATCAGAAAATATTAATATTCTTTTGGTTGATTTATTTTCACAAGTAATATATAATATTATGGACTTTAGATACCTCGGAGGCAAAATAATGCAAATACCACACTTTTCCCGCACGATAAAGCTCCCTACAGTTGCTCTTCGCGGCGTAGTTGCTTTTCCGGGATTGCCCACTCATTTTGAAGCAGGCAGAAGAAATTCTATTACAGCACTTAATACCGCTATGGATAACGATCAGCTCGTTTTTTTAGTCACACAAAAGGATTTACGCACAGAAGATCCCGAGAGTGACGATCTTTACGAAATAGGTTGTGTTGCTCGTATTCGTCAATTTTTAAAATTGAACGACAAAAGTATTAAGGTACTTGTCGAAGGGCTTTATCGCGCTAAAAGATTATCCTATTCACGCAACAACTCACTTACTATCTGCGAAGTAAAACGCCTTGACGACGAATATCCGCACCACAGCGAAAATTACACCGAAGCAATTATACGAAAGGTTAAAGATGCTTTTGAGCATTATTCTCTTCTTTTACCCGGTGGCTTATCCAATGATATTTTAATTAATGCGGCCGCCAACGACGATTTGTCCGAGCTTTGCGATTATGTAGCTTCTAACACCAATGCTCCGTACGATGACCGACAGTTTATACTCGAACAGCTCAATCCCTACACAAGAGCCAAAATGCTTTTAAAGCTTTTAACCAAGGAAGCTTCCCTTTTAAAAATTGACAGTAAAATTAGCGAAGCCGTGAAGGTTCAAATTGACGAAAATCAGCGTGAATATTACCTTAAAGAGCAAATTAAAGCTATTAATGAGGAATTATACGGCGACAGCAACGATGATACCGACGAGTATATTGAACGCATTAACGGCTTAAGCGCCTCCGAAGCGGAAAGAAAAGCTTTTCAGCGAAGTAATTAAGCTTTCGAAAATGCCTCAAGGCTCACAAGAATCGGCAGTGGTTCGCAACTATTTAGATGAATGCCTTGCTCTGCCCTTTAACGTTTACACCGAAACGCAAAACGACATTAAACGTTCAGCTAAAATTCTTGAACGCGATTTTTACGGAATGAAACGTGTTAAAGAAAGAATACTGGAAATGCTTTCGGTTTATTCGCTTATATCGGATATAAGCGGCCAAATCATCTGTTTATACGGTCCTCCCGGAGTTGGAAAAACATCTATTGCTAAAACCATTGCAGAGTGTATGGGCCGAAATTATGCCCGTATTTCCTTAGGAGGAATAAGTGACGAGGCAGAAATCAGAGGTCACAGAAAAACCTACATCGGAGCAATGCCGGGTAAGATAATTTCTGCAGTTAAGCAAGCAAAAAGCAGTAATGCTTTAATATTGCTTGATGAAATTGACAAGCTTGGCTCC
Organism: Clostridia bacterium; assembly: GCA_017474125.1. GTDB lineage: Bacteria > Bacillota > Clostridia > Oscillospirales > Acutalibacteraceae > SIG607. Next base: position 4,790 of record JAFVIF010000027.1, on the reverse strand, counting down.
GACTACAAGGGTGACCCTGCATCAGCTCTCCTTGAAGTACTTGACGGTGAACAGAACAGTACCTTTACCGACCATTATATCGACTTGCCCTTCGACCTCAGCAAAACAGTATTTATCACAACGGCAAACAGCCTTGATACAATACCTGCTCCTTTACGCGACCGATTGGAAATCGTTGAGCTTTCAAGCTATACACGTGAAGAAAAATTCAATATTGCTAAAAAGCATCTTGTTAAAAAACAGCTTATCCGTCACGGTTTAACCGCTTCACTTTGCAAAATCAGCGACAGAGCTATCTACGATTTAATAGATTTCTACACTCGTGAAGCGGGCGTTAGAAGCCTTGAAAGAAAAATTGCTTCTCTTTGCAGAAAAGCGGCCAAGGAAATTGTTGAAAACAAGGCTATAAATGTCAAAATCGACAGCAAAAAAGTTACAGAGATGTTAGGCAGACACAAATACAAACCCGAATGTATTTTAAAATCTGATGAAGTTGGTATTATAAACGGACTTGCATGGACGTCTGTCGGCGGCGAAATTATGCAGATAGAAGTATCCGCAGTTCCGGGCAACGGCAAATTAGAACTGACGGGCTCGTTAGGTGACGTTATGAAGGAATCGGCTCACGCAGCACTTACCTACGTTCGCTCACGAGCAAACAAATACGGTATTGCTCCCGATTTTTACAAAACGCAGGATATTCATATTCACGCAACCGAGTCGGCTATTCCTAAGGATGGCCCTTCGGCAGGAGTTACTATGACCACCGCTCTTGTTTCTGCACTTACCGAACGTCCCATTCGCCGTGACATTGCAATGACAGGCGAAATTTCCATTCGCGGTCGCGTTTTACCTATCGGCGGTCTTAGAGAAAAGTCGATTGCCGCTTACAGAAGCGGTGTAAAAACCGTATTTATTCCTTACGACAATTTACCCGACCTTGAGGACGTTGACCAAATTGTAAAGGATAACCTTGAATTTATCCCTGTTCGTTATCAGGATGAAATAATTGATAAGGCTTTGGTATGATATGAATTACAATAAAGCAAATTACGAAAAATCCTTCGGCACAGCCGAACAGCTAACAGCATCCGATATGCCTGAATACTGCTTTTCCGGCAGATCTAACGTTGGAAAATCCTCTCTTATTAATAAAATAGTTAATAGAAAATCTTTAGCCAGAGTAAGCGCAAGCCCCGGAAAAACCGTTACGATTAATTTTTATAAAATCGACACAATAAGGCTTGTAGATCTTCCCGGATACGGCTACGCAAAGGTACCGTTTGGCGAGAGAACACGTTGGTCAGACCTTATGGAAAGCTATTTTAGAACCGGAAGAGATATTAAAATGGTTTTTCAGCTTATTGATATGCGCCATCCACCTACCGATTTTGATTTATCTATGCTCGACTTTTTGTACCAAATGAATATCCCCTACTGCGTTGTTTTAACAAAATGCGATAAGCTGAATAAAACACAGTTTAACGAAAGAATGTCACTTATTAAGGACGAATTGGGTGAATTCGGTGAAGGGATAAAAATAATTCCCGCATCCGCTTCGTCGGGAGTCGGCATTGCAGAAATCAAAACCATTCTTGAAGGAAATAATTAGCAAAACTTGACACAGTCATTTTAGAGTAATATTATAAAATTATAAAAATCAAATGAGGTGTAAATTATGAAACTTGGTGTACTTACTAACCTTTTAGGTACCGAACCCTTTGATGAAGCTCTTGCCTACTTCAAATCTATCGGCATTGAAATGATTGAGGTTGGTGCAGGCGGCTATCCCGGCACACAGCACGCAGATCCCGACGTCCTTTTAAACGATGAGAAGGCTCTTGAAGAGTTTAAAGAAACCGTAGCAAAATACGGACTTGAAATCAGCGCTTTAAGCTGTCACGCAAATCCTGTGCACCCCAATAAGATAATTGCCGCCGAATACGACCAAGCTATTAAAAAGTGTATACTTCTTGCTGAAAAGCTTGGTATTCATCAAATCAACACCTTTTCCGGTTGCCCCGGTGATTGTGAAACAAGCGAAAACCCCAACTGGGTTACCTGCGCTTGGCCACCCGAATACGCTAAGGTTGTTGAGTGGCAATGGAACGAAAAGCTTATTCCTTATTGGAAGGAAACCGTTAAGTTTGCTAAGGCACACGGCGTAGATAAAATTGCATTTGAAATGCACCCCGGTTTTTGCGTATACAATCCCGAAACACTTCTTCGCTTACGCGCTGCCGTTGGTCCCGAGCTCGGTGCCAACCTTGACCCCAGCCACTTAATTTGGCAAGGTATGGACCCTGTTGCAGTAATAAAAGCCTTAGGCAAAGAAAACGCTATATTCCACTTCCACGCCAAAGACACTAAAATTGACAAGTACAACACTGCAGTAAACGGCTGCAACGACTATAAATCCTATACCGATTTTGCAGGTCGTTCCTGGTCGTTCAGAGCAGTAGGTTACGGCAATGATGAAGCTTATTGGAAGGATATTATCAGTGCCCTTTCTGTCGTTGGCTACGATTATGCTATCAGCATTGAGCACGAGGACGGTCTTATGGCACCGAAGGAAGGACTTGAAAAGGCTGTTGAGGTTTTAAATAAGAGCCTTATAAGAGAAAGCAACTGCAATATGTGGTGGGCATAACACCTATATATTAAAAATCGGAAGAATATACCGATGTGCACCTCCCAAGTGTGAAACTTTTGAGGAGCATATCGACTTCTTCCGATTTTTTCTTTATATATTATTTTGTCTGAATTTATGATTATAGCGGTCTACCTCAAGCTGTGAAGCATTATGTACCGTTATTGACGCAGATACACTCTCGGTCAGTAAATCCTTACCGTCGTAAACCGTAACGCTATAATTTTGTACGGAATTAGCGGTATCGAATACATCATTAAATTCGGTGCCTGTTGTTTCGCAAACAAATTTATACGAGGGCTCATCATCAACACTCTTATACACTCTGAAAATTCCGTTATCTTCCCTGTTCCACTTCAACGTAATATCCAAACCGTTCTTTAAGCATTCAAGCCCACAAACAGAATTAAAAGAATATATTTCACTAAAATCTGTCATGGTATAGGTTTCGCCCTTAACGGTATCAAATGAAATAAACATACCGTGCTTATCTGCTTTAACGGTTTTACCGGTTGAATCGGTGACGACAACGTTATCAACACCTTTATATCGAAGCTTAAAACTACCGCCCACACAACTTTCAACCGTAACCTTTTGAGCAAAGCCGTTAGTCCAACAGCAGCTAACGGTAAAATTACCTCTTGCCTTTAAACCCTTAAAGCTTCCGTTTTTAAAGGCTTTCGGAAGCGCAGGCAACAGCGACACAAAGCCTTCGTGACTTTGAAGCAGCATTTCGGTTGTTCCTGCGACTGCGCCAAAGTTTCCGTCAATTTGGAAAGGCGGATGCCAGTCCCATAAATTTTCGTAGGTGCGCATTTTTAAAATATTACACAACAATGAAAAAGCGTTTTCGCCTTCACCTGCTCTTGTTCTTGCGCAAAGTCGGTGGGCCAGCGCCCATCCCGAAGATTTATCGCCGCGATATTTAAGAGTTTTTCTTGCGGCATCCATCCACGCAGTTGTTGTGCTGTTAATAAGCGAGCCGGGCATAAGTGCCATAAGATGAGATATATGTCTGTGATTAGCTTCGCAAATTTCGCCGTAAAAATGTTCTTCTTCAAATTCCTTAATTTGACCGCTGTATCCAATATGTATAGGGTCATATCGATCAATTTGCGCTTTTTGAATTTGGTAGGTATCGTCATATATGCCAAGTAATTCAGAGCACTTAATAAAATCCTTACCGTTTTCATAGGTCAACTGTTGATCAAAGGCACAGCCTACGGTATGATAGTACATTTGGCGGTGACCAAGCTGAGTTATCCAATATCTGCTCATTGATTGCTCGGGAGAAGCAGAACGTGCCGTAAGATAACGACCGTCGTAATTTTTTACGGTTTTAGTAAGGAATTTAGACATACTCTTTAAAATCGGATAAGCGGTATTTTTAAGCACTTCAGCATCACGGGTATAATCGTAATAATCCCAAAACAGCTTGGCGGTTAATCCTCCCGTTCCGGGTCCTGAATGGTCTTCGGGAGGATTAATCGAGTATGCATTACTTCCCGTACCTATTGCCCAACCGCATTCACCTTTTCCCTCAACGTAGTTTTCGGGAAGAAATTCCTTAACGTACTCGCCCGCTATTTCTTCAGCACGCGGCAAATAAGCTTTAACAAAGCTTGCAAATGGCTCAAAGGTTTCTGCAAGATTAGTTGAAAAAGCGGGCCAGTAATTCATCTGAACGTTAATATTATGCCAATAGCCGCAACCCCACGGCGATTTATCGTGAACGTTCCAAACACCCTGTAGGCTTGAAGGCAATGAGCCTTTTCGTGAAGAGGATATTAATAAATATCTACCAAACTGATAATAAAGCTCTACTATACGTAAGTCCTTTTCATTCTCTTTAAAACGTTCAAGCAAAATGTCGGTAGGAAGATTATTTTCATCATTCGTCAAATTAAGCTCTACACGGGAAAACAAATCGGAATAATCTTTTACGTGACGGTAATAAAGCTCCTCATAACCGAGATTAATACACTTGTTCATTAATTTAACGAGCTTTTCGTGTGGGTCGGCGCCCAAAGCTTTTTTAGTTGCCCAAATCCTGAACGGCTGCTTGTTGACCGCCGTCGGCGCAAGTATGCCAGCTTCTATTATCGCGTCGAGCTTCTCCTGCTCGACGGGTTTCGTCGCC
>JAFVIF010000026.1 GCA_017474125.1 Clostridia bacterium | reverse complement strand
TAACCGTATTACCGTCGATAACACCCGTTGCGGTGTTGCGGGCATTCTTAAATATAATACCGCGTTCAACAACGTGCATATCGGTTCCGCCTATATTAATTGTATGAATATCGTCGGTTTTGTAGCTAAAGAAGAAACGCATTGCCTGACTGCCTGCTTCCTTGCTTGCTTCTTCGGTAAGCACAGATGCGCCTGCAGAGAAAACAGCATCCACTTCGCTGACAACAATATCATCAATGCTGATTACGGCGCCTGCTTCGTTTTCAAAATACATATAAAGCATATTGCCGTAGCTTGCATTTTTATTATCCTTAGCATTTACGTATTCATCCTTGGGTACGGTGTAGCCGAAGGAGGAGGTTATATAAACCGTTTCGGTATGCCAAGCGTTGTCGGCATTTGCGGTAATATAGTTACCTTGGTCGTTATAAGCGGTGGTATTTACCTTAATATCAATCTCGTCGGCAGTAGCGAACTTAACCAAAAGGTTACTGCTTGCAGTCTTATATTTAAAGGTAATTTTATAGGAGGTGTTGTTTTCAAGTTTACCTATACGAAGTCCGTTGGCAACCTCCGTGTTAGCGCCCTTGGCGGTATAGGTAAGCACTCCGTTTTCTATTTTATTACCGCTTGCATAGTTGGCCTCATTATTTGAAGCGTAGGTGTAGTTATCAAAGCTTTCTGCCTTTTCTGTCCAAGCAGAGTATACGTAATTCATACCCTGGGCCATTGTAAGAGAGGTAAAGCTTTGGGTTAATTCCTCATCAGTATACCAGCCGTTAAAGGAGGAGAACTGAGAAGCAGGAATATCGCTTATAGCATTAACGGTATCGCCTACGTCACCCTCCACGTAATAATCTGCGTTGCCGTTTTTGCCTATAAAGGCTGTAACAGCACCGTCTAAAAGATAGTCAATTTCCACCGCGTCAATATAAACTACGGTATCACCCTCAACTACGGGGTTGAAGGTCATAAACAGACCCGAAGCGGGTAAGTGGCTGGTGTCGGCGGTATTAACGTTATAATGAGAAAACTCGGTAGTAAGATAAACCGTAGCCCTTGCCCAATCGTTACCTATTTCGGAAGAATAAATTCTGTAGGTTGCCTTATCGTAATTGGTAATGTAAGCCCAACGGTTGGTTTCGTGAGCGGTAATAAACTTAATATCTACGTCGCTCTGCGCATCTGTCACCTTATACATAAAGGAAATTCTATAGGTACTGTTGTCGTTTACCTTACCGAGAGCCGCAGTATTATTAGCGGTTTCAAAATACTTAATTGCAGGAGAATAACTATATTTAAGAGAACGCACAGTGTCGTAAGCTTCTTCGTAAGAAAGGCTTATATCGTCACCAACTGTATACTTACTGTCGCTGTTCTCGTATTTGTAGTTATCGAAATTAAGATCCTTAAGCTCAAAGCGGCTATAAAGCTCGCTAACCGGCTCTTCCTTGTGTAAGCCCGATTCGTGGAAATCGGTAACCTCGAAATCGTTATACCAACCAACAACCTCGTAAAAATTATCATCAATATTGGGGAAGTTAATTTCCTCGCCATAGTTACCGTCTATTTCGTAAAGAACGTCAGTTTTTCTGGGGTTGTAAGCAAATACGTGGTTTCTTCCTTCGTCTACACGGGTGATTTTCACGGTATCCATGTAGAACATACTGTTTATGGTACAAGAGCTCACGTACAAATAAAGCTTGTTTTCACCCTCGGCAAGGTCGCCGGTAGAAAACTGTGCAAAGCCTGTTTTCCAACCGGGAGAATACGCAAGCTGGTTAGGGGAGCCGAGAACATTACCTTTAGTAAAGGTTTCACCTGAGGAAGCGTAGAAATTAAAGTTTATTTTTGCGCCGGAGGTATAAGAGGTAAATTTGTACCAGAAGGAAATAGCATAGGTGGTATTGCTTTCAAGCTCTATATATCCGTTTTTATTTCTAAAAGGAATATAGGCTTCAAAGGTTGTTTCCTCATTTATACGGTCAATAGCAAGGCTGTAGCTTCCGTTCTTCTTTTCATTGCTTGTAACGTAAGCGTGCTTGCTGTTAGCATCGGTAAAGGGAAGATTTTCGTAATCGCTCAAGTCGTCGAAGGAAACGTTTGTTACGGGATTACTTTCCCAACGGCCGTAAAGGGTAATATCACCGTCAAATACCTTAGAGGTATAGGGGGTAGTAAGCGCTGAATCCTTATACCAGCCGTAAAATACGTCAGTAGCATGTGCAGAAACTTCGGGGAAGGCAATTTTCGTTCCGTTAACGCCTATTGCTATTGAATCTTCGCCGTAGCCGTCCTTTTGGTTAAAGGTGACCACCGACATATTGTCCTTTATTTCATAGATTATAAGGTTATCTACCAACAAGCTAAAGGAAGCGTCCCCGTTTGTTACAAGGTTAAAATCGTTAGAAGCGGCAGTTACAATAAAGGTTTTCGTTACAAAGCCTTTACCTGCATCTGCGGCAGTAACGGTAAAGCTTTGGCCGCCCAAGGTAACGGTAGTATCAGCAGAGGCGGCAGCTACGCTGTATCTTATTTCAACACCGTAGCGAGTACCCGAAGTAACGGTTGCAAGCTTTTCACTTACTGCACCATTTACGGTTAAGTACTTATTGGTTTTGTCGGTACTATCGGTTGTAACGGTAACACCTGCACTTGTGGGAGTAAAGCTTTCAAATCCTTCGCCCTTTAACCATAAAGTATAAATGGTATTGGGTGTTTCGGAATAGCTTAATCCACCCTCATAGTAGGAGGTAAGTGCTTCGTCGGCAAACCAGCCCATAAACTTATCGTTCTTATTGGAAGGCTCGGGGAGCTTAACCTCTTTGCCGATTTTTCCGATAAGAGGAGTGCTTTCGCGGGTTAAGGAGTTTGCTAAGATAACGTAGCCTTCATTTTGAGTCAAGGGTGTAAGCTCTACGGTATCAAAATATAGGTTGTACGCACCGGAATTGCTGCTTACAAGCATAGCAAGGCGGTTAGCGTCAGCGTTTTTGAAGCTTGTTTCAATAATAGCCGCGCCCATTTTATAGCCCTTGCCCTTATCGGAGGCAGGAATAGTATAAACGTCTTCATAAAGAGTAACGTCGGAGCTGTCATTAATGTTATAGTTCATTGAAGCGAACTGAACCTTAATATCACTTGCCGCACTCTTTAAATCGTAATAGAAGGTTACAAGATAACGGGTTTTATTATTTACGGGGTTTAAGGCTATTACGTTTTGTCTGCCACCTACGGTGTCACTAAGCTTTGCACTGTAGTTGCCATTCTGAACGTTATCATTAACAATAGAAACGGTATCACTTGTATAATTGTTTCTGTCAGGGCTGTTAAGGTCGTAATAGTAGCCCTCAAAGCCCATATTACGGGACCAAACTGCATACAAGGTATTACGAAAAACGTTGGCGTCAACCACCTTGGTATTCACCATTTCCGTTCCGTGTTTATCATAAGCCCAGCCGTCGAAATCATATTCCTCTCTTGTGGGGTGGCTAAAGTCTGCAAGCTCTTCACCAACAGCGGTTTCTACCGTTTTTTTGTTTTCGCCGTCGGCAAAGGTGCCGCCGTTGGCATCAAGAGTAACGGTAGTGTCGCCCTCTACCTCTTCAACGATTACGTCGTCAACGTACATTTCGGTATGCTTATGCTCGTTAGCATATATCCACAGGTATAAAAAGTCGGTTGACATATTGTTAACCTCTGCCAGTGCGCCTGTGGTTAACATCATACGGCATTCACGCCACTCGTCGGAATTATCAGCCAAAAGAGTGGTGGTTGTGTTGGTATAGGTTAAAGAAGTACCGGGGTGCCAAATGTTATTATTATCACCGGTAACAAGCTTTGCTTCAACGTTACCGGAGCCTGCGGGGAACCTGTACTTAAAGGTAACAACGTAGGTGGTGTAAGGAGATAGGTACTTAAGTCCGATATTATTTTCAAGACCGGTTCGGCGTGAGGTGTAATAGGTTACTGCACCGGTTTCCTCGTTGGTTTCGTAAACCTTACTCCAATATTCCTCGGTATAGTGATAGTAGATATACTTATTACCGTCGTAGGCAATATCGCTGTTTTCAACAATAGAAAGGAAATAGTTAGGAGCGGAGTATCTGCTTGGAGTTGTGTAGCTTTCAAAGCTGAAACGCTCGGTAGTCCAGCCTGCATAAAGGGTTAATTCGCAGTTTTCTGCGGTATAATACTTATCGGTAAGCTTTTTAGTGCATGCGGAATCGAGGTACCAACCGTCAAAATCGGTACCAAGCTTGCTATATTGGGGAGAAGGAAGCACAATCTTTTCGCCGATTACTGCAGGAACAGTATCGGTTGCAAGGGTACCCTTTGTAGTTACAAGCTTAACAGAAGGAACCCTGGCAACGTAAACGTCGTCAATAAGTATATCCGCACCGTTGAAGGTTCGAACAACGAAGCCGAGAGCGTTATCGTTTTCGAAAGCGGCAGGGGTAGTAAAGGTAAAGCTCATGTCAAGCCATTTACCAATAGGCAAATTATCCACAACGCCTTCGGCATTAATTCCTTGGAAGGTAGAAGTATCCTTAACCATTGAGGTTATAAGGTCACCGCTGGAGACAGCAGAAGTAAGAGCGCTTGTCACAAAGTCGTAAGAAAGCTTAACCGAAGTCTTTTGACCTGATGTGGGATACACGCCGTTATTAAAGGACACGTGGTTAGAAACGACCTTAAGGCGCAGGCTCACAATATAGGACTTGTTAGCCTGAAGCTCGTAAAGACCTTGAGCATCGTTAAGGGTAAACCAAGTGGTCGTGCCGTTCTTTTCCTGTAGGTTATCATAAATGCGAAGAACTCCGTTATTCGACTCGATAGCCTGAGAAAAGCCCTTTCCTGCTACCACCTGACTGTTGTCGGACGAATCGGTAACAGTTGAGCCTTCGGCATAAAGAGTCCCGCTGTTTGACTCAAAGTCAAAAAGCCTTTCATCTAAATAGGCGGCGGTAACCGCTACCGTTGACGGCACAACGGCAAGGCTAAACACCATTATTATTGCCAGCACTAAGCTGAGCAACTTGAAGTATTGCTTTTTTAGAACAGATAATATTTTTTGCATAATTTCTCTTCCTTTGCAAAGTATACATATTCATTATTATCATAGCATAAGAGCTTTCACATTGCAAGAAAATTCTATTAAATCAGCATACTGATTGGCAATAAAAAGATCCCGACTCGTTGATAAACGGTCGGGAGCCACTATATTTATTATTGTTCGGTAGTATCCGAAGCTTTCTTTTTGGTTGTAAGCTTAACTATAACACCAATTATTCCTATAATTACCGCCGCAATAATCGGGATAAAATGACCAAGCTTCAAGCCTTTCCCTTGGTCGGTATCATCCTTTTCAGAATCGGTGTGGGAGGAAACGGGTGCGTCGCTTGCGCTCTGAGAGGGTGCGGAAATATCAACCTCGGGAAGTCCTGCAGTATCGTCAACCGAAACACTGCCGTCCTTTTCCTTAACTGCTCCGCAAACCGAGCATTTTTTGTCACCGTTTTCACCGTCAATGTCAAATTTGTGCTCCGAACAAAGAACCGTCACCGTGCCTGCAGAGGTATCGGGGGTAACCGAAACAACCGACACCTTACCGTTTTCCTCTTTAATAGCGGCAACGTCCTTATCCTTAATATAAACGGGCAATAAGCTTCTGCCGGCAGGAGCATTTTTCTTAACCTTAAATTCCAAGGCACAAAGCTTAATGTTGCCGTCAACGTTTCCTATTGATTTACAGTCCATTACCACAATAATGCCGTCATCGGTTTCATTAACGGTATAATTAAAGGAATCCTTGGCGGTTTCTTTGACTTTAACGTATTCAAGCACAGCCTTATCGTAGCTTACCCTAAAACGAATTACGTAAATACCCGAGCAATCGGTAAAGCTTACGGGAACCGAAATACTGTCACCCGCCTTAGCCGATACTCTGTCCACCTTAACAATGCCGTAATCATCAGCGCATACGGGCAAAGCGAAGGAAACTAACAGTAATACACAAGCAAATATAACTGAAATTATTTTTTTCATACAAAAGCCTTTCAAAAAAACCCCGGCGGAAATCCGCCGGGGCGCAATTAGTTTTAGCTAATTATTAGAGAGCGAATCTCTTCTTGCCAACAACTACGAGACCTGCAACAGCCATAAGAGCAACTACTGCAAATACAGCAACGTTGGTAGCATCGTCGGTTTCAGGAGAAATAGAAGCCTGCTCGTAAGCAATGGTGTACTCAGCAGCAAGGTCAGCAGCGAAGGTAAGATTACCATCCTTAACAACTGCTTCAACTTCTACGGTTTCGCCTGCGGCGTTAACGGTAGTAACCTTGAAGTTCTTAGCGCCTGTAGCATCGATAGCAACAGTAACTTCACCTTCAAGAGCGTCAACGAGTTCAGAAGTAAATGCGAACTTAGCAGTTACCTTCTTGCCGTCAACAACGGGCATCTCTACAAGGTCAAGATAGATATCCTCGGGGAGGATAGCGCCTTCAGCCTTAATAACTAAACCGTCATTCTTAACTTCAGCAGCAAGCTTAGCAGCAGTCTTTTCTTCAACTTCGGTACAACCTTCGTTGGAGCAAGCTACAGTGTACTTACCTTCAGCTTCAGCGGTAGGAGCGGTAATAACCTTAACTTCACCGTCGAAAGCATGCTCAGTCTTAGGAATAGCCTTGGTTTCAGTCTTATCACAACGAGAGCACTTCTTAGCCTCTACGCCTTCTGCATAGCAGGTAGCTTCCTTAGAATTCTCTTCGTCAGCAACCATATCGTGACCGAGAGCAGGGATAGGAGTTTCCTCTACCTTGCCGCAACGGGTACACTTGTCAACAACCTTACCGTCCTTATCACAGGTAGGAGCTTCGCCTGCAGCCTGATCGGATTCCATATTGTGACCGAGCTTAGCAATGGTCTTGGTTTCCTTGTGGTCACAGCCTTCGCGAGAGCACTTGGTAGCCTCTACGCCGTCTTCATCACAAGTAGCAGCCTTAGAATTTGCTTCATCAACTACCATAGCATGTTCAACCTTAGCACCGGTTTCAACCTTGGTGTAGTCACAGCCTTCTCTCTTACAAGAGTAGGTGGTGTCAGCGGTTTCGCCGCACTTAACGCCTTCAGCAACAACGCCGTCGTCTAAGTCGTGACCGAGAGCAGGGATAACTTCTTCTTTAAGAACCTTCTCACAAACGGTACACTTAACAACCTTCTTACCTTCCTTGATACAGTCAGCAGCCTCAACAACTTCAGCTTCGCCTTCCTTGTGCTCGGTACACTCTACGGTGTAGGTAGCAGTTGCAGGATTAACGGTCATATCGTACTGGGTAGGAGCATCGTTGGTACCGTCCATCCAATCAAGGGTGAAGTTGTAGGTGCCAACCTTTTCGGGTAATACGAAGTAAACGGTAACGAGCTTGCCGCTATCCTTGTATACGCCGTAGGCCTTGTCGGAAAGATGAACAACCTGGAACCAGGTTTTGCCTTCACCGGAAAGCTGACCTGCATCGATAGGAAGGGTAGCATCTCCGTCAGTAAAATCACCTAAATCAGCGCCCTTATCGGACTTAGCAGGCACTGTTGCGTGGGGAGCATTATAATGCTCGAGGCCTTCTTCGCTGATTACTGCGTAACGAGCGGTAAAGAAGCCCTGTGTAGTGCCGTTACCCGAAATGAGAACGTCGATAGCGATACAATCCTTTGTGAGGTTATTCTTAGTTCTGGTAACCTTGTAAGGAGTGCCGAGACCAATAGTTGCTGTAGGAGCATCTGCAGCGCTGATAGCCATCATAGGAACAATGAGGGCAGCGATCATAACTACTGCGAGAACTACAGCTAAGAGTTTCTTTTTCATTTGAATCACCTTTTTTTCCTTTTTTTAAATTTTCATAATATCCATAACGGACAATTACTTGAGTTTATTATAAACATTCAATAAGGCAATGTCAACCTTTTTTTATAAAATAAACAGTTTTTTTAAAACATTACCCGACAATATTGCCACTTTAGGCAGAATACGGAACAAATATTTCCAAAATTTACACGCCTGCAAGCTTAAGCTTTAACATAGCAAGGTCGGTGGTGTCTACCCTTGTGTCGGCATTCAGGTCTCCTGCCACCTCGTCGATACTGCCTATTCCCGCAAGGAAAAGCTTCATTAAAGCAAGGTCGGTGGTGTTTACTAAGGTGTCCCCGTCAACGTCGCCCATAAGGGTGGTTTTTATAAGGTCGGCAAGGGGTGTAGGATAGGGCTTTTCGCTCGTATACGTCCATTCTCCGTCGGTAAATCTCAAGGAGCTTAAGGCGGATATATCCATTATTTCGGTCTTACCGTCGTCCGATACGTTGCCAAAAGCGTAAAGCTCCTTGGCTTTTACACCTGCGTCCTTGCCTACACTGGCAAAGGAATCGTCACTGATAACCTCGCAAACGGAATACACACGTTCTATACTTCCCTCGGCATTACCTATTATTCCGCCTGCAACAACGCCCACTACGTCACCCTCGGCAACGACGTCGTATATTTTAGAATAAACCGATGCAACGCCTGCTATACCGCCCGAAAAGGTATTGCTTACTACCGAGGCATTAACTGCGCAAAGATAAATACTGCCCGTATTTCTTCCCGCAATACCGCCTACTGCGGCATTGCCTATTGCAATACCTGAGCAATAGCTTCTTTTTACGGTGCCCTGGTTAAAGCCGCATATCATTCCTATATTGGCGGTGGAAGTACCCGTTCGGTCGTATTTATTAAGGCTTTCCTCGGTAACGCTGTCGTCAGGCTCGGTCCATACGTCCTTATCCTCGTAATCAATGTTGCCGATAACCTCTACAGATTGCGAAGCCGACGTCATATTAATACCTATTTCACCGTTAATATATACGTCTTCCATACGAAGATTTTGAATTACGCCTCTGTTAACTCCGAACAGTCCGCAATAGTTATAATACGCCTTGTTAATCCTAAGGCCTTTAATCGTATGACCGTTACCGTTCAGCTCACCCAAAAAAGGAGTTTTTACAACGGGGCCGACGGGAATCCATCCAAAGCCGTCGTTATAAAAGGCACCGTCCTCTTTAAAGTCATCCTCCGTAAACACTATATCGTTCATAAGAAGGTATTCACCCGAAAGATTTTTACGGATATTGTTAAGGTCTTCCTTAGTATATATACGGGTATACTTCGGGGTAACGCTTACTTGAGCCGAAACGTCGGGAAGACTTAAGCTACCGCTGTCGGTTTCGCACACAATATTAGTAAAGGTGAAAACCGCAGTGCCCTTCATTTCCGAGGAGCAGAAAACCAAAATCTCCTGTCCGTCGTTAACAACCGACAGCTTATATTTAAGGTTTTCAATATCATAGCCTATTCCGTCTGCCCTATAATAGGTGAAATAACCGTTACCGTCAATCAACGCGCTGAATTTTTTAATACTCGGCGAAAGGGTTACGCGAAGAGCTATATTGTCGCCTGCCTCAACCGAATCGGCTTCAAAGGCTATGCTTACGCTGCTTTCCTGTGCAGAAACGGTAAAAAAGGCAAGCAAAAAGGAAATCGACAGCAAAAGAGCAATTATTTTTTTAACCATAAGTCACTCCCCTTATTCTTATTGAAGCTTAATGCCTGCAAGGTACAGCTTTAAGGCCGCAAGGTCGCTGGTGTCAACCTGCTCGTTTGAATCCATATCAGCATATTGATTATTTATATCGGCGCCTATGCCTGCAAGGTACAACTTTAAGGCCGCAAGGTCGCTGGTGTCAACCTTACCGTTGTCGTCAACGTCACCGCGGGTAGGTCGCAAAACCTTTAAGGAATATACAGTATCGGGATAAGAATACTCATTTGAGTCGGCCGATAAAATATCGGTAACCTTAATTTCGGTTTCCCCTACCGTTTTGGTACAAAAGGTAAAGGTTTCGGTGGTTATGCGTGAATTTCCTGCAAGGGCATAGTAAATTACACCCTCGGTTTGTGCGTTATAAACCTGCGCCGAGGTTGATACAAAGTCGAGAGCGGCAGGGTCATAGCTTACAGTATAGGAAAAAGCGTTCATATACGAGGGGCAAGTAAAGGTTACGGTGAAAACCACGGTATCACCATTTTGAGGTGCCGCATTGTTGGCAATCAGGCTCACCCCGTTTTCGGCATAAGCGTTAAAGCCGCAAAACAACAACAGCGTTGCCAGTATTACAGCCGTTAGTTTTTTCATTTTCCACCCTCCTTATTTCTGAAGCTCTTTTTCATTATACCTTTAAAGCGCGTTAAAATCAATGTTCAATTTTTGGACACAAAAAAACGGGCTGTTGTGGCACCCTCCGTAAGGAAGGTGCCACAGTTATATTCGCTTATCGGCGAGTTATATTGCTACGCAGTTATATTTGGGCTACGCCCAAGTTATATTCGCTTCGCGAGTTTTTGGGGCGAATATAATATCACTGAAACTGCAAGTTTCAATATCACTCTTTAGAAATATCTCGCCTTTAGCGAGGTATTCTAAAGAATATCACTGTGAGACCTGTCTCACAATATCACTTATTATTCTTATCTTTGAGATAGGTTAATTTTAAAGTGTATAACCTCATTACGCACCTTTTGAAAGTGCGTAACCCACTATGACACTTATCTGCAGAAAGTGTCAATTTTTATATAAAAAACAAAGGGAGAACACTTCTTTACGAAGTGTCTCCCTTATACAGCCCGTTTCAACAAATTAATTTTATTGGTTTACACCTGCAAGCTTAAGCTTTAACATAGCAAGGTCGGTAGTATCTACATCTCCGTTACCGTCCATATCAGCGGCCGCCTCGTTAATCTCGCCTACACCTGCAAGGAAAAGCTTCATTAAAGCAAGGTCGGTGGTGTTTGATAAACCGTCGTCATCAACGTCACCGATAAGAAGGTCGTCAGCCTTGGTTACGGTAATAGCGGAAGCCTCGCCGTTTACCAAAACGTCTTCGGCACCTGCCTTGGCGTTTACTGCAATACCGATAGCCTTTTCGCCGTCAGCAGTAGCCTTAAAGGTAACCTTTGCAATACAGCCGCTTTCAGCAATAACTGCTTCGCTTGCTACAGTTACAACGTTGTTGCTTAAAGCAGCGGTGCCTAAATCACCGTTTTCAACCTTTACGATGGTAACGCCTTCGGGAAGGGTGAAGGTAACCTTAATTTCGGTAAGGTCAAAATTGTTTTCTTTCAGCATAAGATCAACCGTTACCTCTTCTCCTGCCTTTACGGTAGCTTTATCGAAGGATACCGAAGCGCTGCCGAAAATAAGATCGGAATCTATTTCAGCATCATCTTTACCGCTTTCTGCCGCAAAAACGCTTACGCACATTACCGAGAAGAGCATTGCTACACTCAAAATAACAGCAAGTAATTTTTTCATAAAAACGCACCATCCTAAATTAAACTTAACTTAATAGTTATATACAATTGTAGTTTAACACATAAGTTTATTTTTGTCAATTATCATTTGTAGTTATAGAAAAAATAACAAATTTAAACAACAAATTGACACTCTTCCCTTGATTTTATAAGGTGCTTTAGCTATTATTAATGTAAACGGGGTGAAAAATATGAATCAAAAAGAGCTACACTTTTCATTTGCTTTAAACAGCACACTTTTTATAAGCGACCGCTTAGGCCGTTTTTCGGGCTACGTTTCCTGCCTTTTAAATGAAAAGGCCTTTCCCATAGAAAAGGAAAAGAAGGAAAAATTATCGAAGGTATTAGGCGCGAGCACGCGGAAGCCCTATTATATTTTAAGCAACGAAGGAATAAGTGAGCTTTGCGGCTTTGCAAAGGATAACGACACCCTTTTACATATTTATACAGGCGGCAAGGAGGATACACTAAACCTTCTTCGCTGTGCGAAGGCCCTTAATATGAGAACCGTGCTTTTAAGCAAGCACTCTCTAAAAGAAGCTTCACATCTTGCTGATTTATATTTGGAATTTGAAAACGACGGCGAGGCAATTAACCTTTGCAAGCAGCTTTGCGACGAATTCAGCAATGCCGATGCAGGGGATGTTCCTCCGCCAATTCCCTTTTGCGGGCTTTCCCACTGTGCCTTTGGCAAGGAGCTTAATGAAAGCGCCTTTGCCGCCTACAAGGAAAACGGTATTTCCCATATGGAAATTTCCTTCGGCCGCTACGAGGACACTATAAGCTTAGACTTTAAGGAATACAAGCGTTTGGCAGACAAATACGGCATTACCCTGTGGTCGTATCATCTCCCGTTTATGCCCTTTAGCACAATTAACCCCGCGCATTTTGACGAAACGGTACGAAAATTCACCGAGGGCTATTTAATTGAGCTTATGAAGGAGGCCAAGCGTGATGCCGGAATAAATATTTTCGTTTTGCATCCCAGCGGCGAGCCCATTCACGAGGACGACCGAGAAAGCTCCTTTAAGCAGCTCGGCAAAACCCTTAACGCATTATGCAGCTTTGCCGACCGAAACGGCATTACCGTTGCGGTGGAAAATTTGCCCCGCACCTGCCTTGGCAGAAGCATTCTTGATATGCAACGTATTTTAGGTATGCACCCCTCCCTTAAAATGTGCTTTGATTTAAATCATATTGGAGGAGAGGATGCAGAGGAGGTTATAAAAAGGCTTGGAAGCCGAATAGTAACCCTGCACGTTTCGGATTATATGGGAAAGGATGAATGCCACCTTATGCCCGGTGAGGGTGTTATTGACTGGGTAGGCGTAATACGCTCTCTTAAATCGGTAGGCTACAAGGGTCCCTTCCTTTACGAAATAAGCCGAGGCGCAACGGAGGACGGTGCCATTTGGGCCAAGGAGGCCTGGCACACAAGGCTGTTTATACGGGAAAACTACTTAACCCACGGCGACGTCAAAAGAAACTACGACAGTCTTATGAATAAGGCAAAATAAAAAAACAGTCGAACGCACAGTTCGACTGTTTTTTATTACATATTATCGTAAAGACCCTGCTGTTCAAGGGCGGATACTGCGGCAACCACCGCATCCTTATCCTCCTTATAGGTAACGCCGTACCATTTATCCTCGGCAACCAGCACGGCAACCTGCTTTTCCTTACGGTCGATAAGCTGAGCAACCGCCATAGGCAGGTAGCACTCCGACTTATGAACGTTAAGGCTTTCCTTTAAGAAGTCAACGAAATAATCGTGAAGGTAACCGAAAATGTCGGGGGTAAAGCCCCACATATTCATAGAAACAACGGTGTCGGGCTCCATTTCTATCCAATTTTCACCGTCAAGGGTGTAACGGCAAGCGGCATCAATCTTAGTTCTTTCCTCTATATAGGTTAAGAAGCCGTTTTCCTCCTTACAAACACCGCGGGAAACGGTGCCGTTTTCGGTAAGGGTATTAGCAAGGCGGAAGCCTACCATTGCGTAGTCACCCGTTTGCTGTTTTAAGAAGTTATACATTTTAGAAAAAGCGGTTTTGCCGTAATAGTCATCGGCATTAACTACGATAAAGGGCTCGTTTACCACGTCCTTACAGCAAAGAATTGCCTGAGTGGTGCCCCAAGGCTTGGTACGGTCTGCAGGAGCGGTAAAGCCCTCGGGCAAATCGTCAACCTCCTGAAAAGCGTATTCAACCTTTACCTTTTTGGCAATACGGTCGCCTACAATGCGCTTAAAGTCCTCTTCGATTTCGTGCTTTATAACAAATACCACCTTATCGAAGCCTGCTTCCATAGCGTCGTAAACCGAGAAGTCGAGAATAACCTCGCCGTTACGACCAATCGGCTCAAGCTGTTTAAGACCGCCGAAGCGACTGCCCATACCTGCCGCCATTACTACAAGTGTTGCATGAAAACTCATTTCTCCTCTTCCTTTCGTTTGTTTGCTGCCTTGACGTTTGCGTTTGCCTTTGCGTCAAAGCCTTCGGTGCTTTCCTTCATAAAAAGGATTTTTATTGTCATAAGCAGTAATTTAAAATCAAGAAAAATAGAATACTGCTCAATATAAATAAGGTCCATTTTTAATTTGTCCTCGGGGCTGGTGTTATACTTGCCGTAAATTTGCGCGTAGCCCGTAAGACCGCCCTTTACACGGTGGCGCATATTAAAGTCGGGATACATTTTAGTATACTCGTAAACGTTTTCGACCCTTTCGGGACGGGGACCGACAAGGGACATATCACCAAAAAGAATATTGAAAAACTGAGGCAGCTCATCAATACGCACGGGGCGGATGACCTTACCCACGGGGGTAATACGGTCGTCGTTGTTTTCCGCTTTTTTGGCGCCGTCCTTATCGGCATCAACCACCATTGAACGGAATTTAAGCACGTTAAAGATTTTTCCGTTTTTGGTTACTCGGTTTTGTTTAAAGAAAACGGGGCCGCCGTCGTAAAGCTTAATGGCCAATGCGGTTATAAGCATAATGGGGGAAGAAACGACTATGCCTACAATAGAAACGAAAACATCGACAATGCGCTTTATAAGCTCCTGCTCCATACGAAGACCGCGGTTGCGGCACATCATAATGGGGGTGTCGAAAATTTGAATTTGGTCGGAATTTCGGATAATAACGTCGGCGCTTGAGGGCAAAACGTAGGTACGCTTTTGCCTTGTGTAGCAATACCTTAATAAATCGTTCTTTTTATCCTTATCAATATCGCATAAAAGGACAGCCTCAAAATCATCAATCAAAGCCTTTATATCGTCGTTGCTCGTGCGGTTAACCGAAACGCCCCTTTCGATATTGAAGCGGTCGGGAATTTTGGAAACCTTACGGATAATCGACGTGCCCTCGGCATCGTCGGCAAAAATGGCTAACATTCGCCTTGCGGGATAAAGCCTAAAATAAATTGAGTTGGCGGCGTATGCGCCCACCACTGCAACCAGCATTTGATAAAGGAAGCCCCACACGAAGGGAGCAAAGCGAACCAAATGCCCCGCTATAAGACAAAGCTCAAAGTACATTATTACGTTGGTAAAAACAAGGGCGAGGCATAGGCTGTAGGCAACCTCGTGTACTCGGTACACACCGATTTTAAAGGCGCCGTACAGTTCTCCAAAAAGAATTGTAAGTAATAAATATGAAGCAATAACCACGTAGTTGCCTGCAAGGGAATACATAGTTTCGCCGTAGCTTGTATACCACACGTTGGTAAAACCTAAGGCCAAAGCGGCAATAAGAAAAAACTTTACTATTACCATAATGGTCTTTCTGAATTTGATTAAAAATTTCATTATTAATCCTCTCGGAAAACAGTTCTAATTATTTTACCGCGTATATATATAAGTATATAAGATTCCTCGATTTTGTCAAGTGAAAGGATATTTTATATGCTGTCTTTAGCTACCTCTACCCACCTTTTAAGGCGAAGCTTCACAGAACGGCTTCATTTATGCAAAAACGAAAAAATAATAAAGGAAAGCCACACTACCGCTTTTGGGCAAATTTGCATTTACAATATATATTATTATTCCGCGCGGCCGCATTTTACAACAGAAAGGCTGAAAAATGCCTTAAAGGAGCGTATTTTTACCGAAAAGGACGAGGTGCCGCGAGAATACCTTAAGGAGGCCATTATACTAAGGCTTATTGAAGCCCTTAAGGAGAGCCGTAAAAAAACGGTGTATTTAAGCAAGGATTTTTGTGACACGCCGCATTTGGGACAGCTTTGCCGCTACAGCGCAGGGGTTTATATGAACTGCGACATTCTGCCCGATACGGCTTTTGAAATTTATAAAAGCTACGGTACTCTGCCCTTTTGCGTTTCCGCTCCCGTTGCCACCGATTTTTGTCCCGATTTAAGAGAGGCTTTTAGCGTTAATTTACCCCATGAGCTTGATGAAATACGTCCGAAAGGCTTTTCGCCCACGCTTTTTGCGGGACTTATTTTTAAGGAAAACGGCTTTCTTATAAAATGAAAAATTGCCGCAAAGCGTAATACTTTGCGGCAATAATATTAAAGCTTTAAAATTTCCTCTACCGCCTTATTAAGCACAGAGGTGTCGGCATTTTCAATACAGCCGTTGTCAACCATAACCGCCATATCGGGGTTTATGGGCATTTCGGCAAGAAGGGGCACGCCAAGCTCCTCAGCAATGCTTTGCGCCTTGCCCTCACCGAAAAGGTGAATGCGTTTGCCGCAGTCGGGACATTCAATATAGCTCATATTCTCTACGATACCGATTACGGGAATATTCATCATTTCGGCCATTTTGTAAGCCTTTTTAACTATCATTGAAACCAAATCCTGAGGAGAGGTTACAATAACGATACCTGCTAAGGGCAGGCTTTGGAAAACGGTCAAGGGCACGTCACCCGTTCCGGGAGGACAGTCAACAAACATATAGTCAACGTCGTTCCAAATAACGTCGCTCCAGAACTGCTTTACTGCACCTGCAATGACCGGACCGCGCCATACGACGGGAGCGGCGGCATCTTCTAAAAGAAGGTTTATGGACATCAGCTTAATGCCTTCCTTGGTAACGGCGGGGAAAATACCCAAATCGTTACCCTCGGCACGCTCGTTAATACCGAAGGCTTTAGGAATGGAGGGGCCTGTAATATCAGCGTCGAGTATAGCAACCTCTTTACCCTCTTTACGCATAGCAACGCTAAGGAGAGAGGTTACCATAGATTTACCTACGCCGCCCTTACCGCTTACAATACCGATAACCTTTTTAATGTTATTAAGCTCATTGGTGGGCTCAATAAGGCTGTCGGGCTTTCTGTCGGAACAGTTTGCAGAACAGGTACTGCAATCGTGTGTACATTCGCTCATTTTTTAATCACCTTGAATTATTTTTATATAGCGTTTACTATTTTAGTACATTTATTGAATTATTGCAAGTACCTTTTTATTTTCATTTTTTTACGGCTACGATTTTATCGTAGCCGTAAAATTATAGCCTTTTTGTTATTATAAACATTTTCGTCTTGCCGTTTTCGGCTTTGTAGCGGAACTTTTTGTTTTCGGTTTTGTAAATTCCGCCGTCGAAAACCTCTTCTAAAACGCAGTCGAAGGGTAGACAGAGCTCAATATCCTCTTCAAGCATTGTCTGCCGCGCAATAAACCGCGAATCGACGTAAAGAGCGGCGTTTTTATCGGTGTAGATATGAACTCCCGATTCCCTCGCGATATCCCGCCAGAGGGCAGGGGTCGCCTTGGCGGTGGCGATATAATATTGGTTACCCTTTTTAGCACAGGCAGGAGCTCCGTCGGTATAGCTTGCAAGGATTTCCGCGCTGCTGTCGTCTATCTCGAACATAGGCGCCGCAGGGTCTGTAAAGCCGAAAACATCCCCCTTATACTCTATTTTAGCCTCGCTATCGGCCTTTTCGCGCAGTTTTATATCACAAACCTCGTCGATGCCTCCGCTGTAAAGATTCGGTGCATACATCCAAACCACCGCTTTGTCGCTGAGCTTTTCCGAAATCGCTTTTTTGACCTCTTGGGATATTTCGAGGGGGTCTAAAAAAACAAAAAGCTTGTATTTTTCGATGTCGACAAAGGGCAGGTCGTTTTGATTAAAAAGGTCGTATGGCGCGCCGCATTCGTTGAGGGCGTCGCGGGTCTTACGGGTGAAATCAAAGGGCATTGAGGTCTGATCCTTCATATAATTAAAGGATACGGGGTCGACAAAGACCGCAATTTCCGAAACGCTCTCTCTGGGCATTTCGGAAAGCCGCTCGAGAATACTGAGCTGAAGCTTAATTTCGGCCTCAAGCCCGGGGGATGCGTAATAGCCGCCGAAAAAGTCGAACCACCATAGGGCTCCGCCCTTGGCCGCCGCGGCGCAAAGCTCACGGCGCAGAACTATAAGTGTTTCGGCCTCGTCCTTATACTCGGTCCGCATCAAATAAGAAGTGTCGAGGGGATAGGCGGCGAGATAGGTCCTGTGGTCAATTTCGTGGAGATAAAGCTTACCGCTCAGCTCTAACGAGTTTACCGCTACCTGATAGGTGCTGACCCCGTCAAGGTGACGGGCGTTATAGTAGGCAGCAGGGGAGAATATCATATCGATATCTCCGTTTTTCCAGACACGCTCGTAGCCCGTGACACCCATCTGATTAAGCCAGCCTACGGGAAGCATGGTATAGCCGTAGAAGGCACCGACGATTTTTCTGTGGCAAATAACCTTTTGGATCGTCCTTGCAAACCTTAAGATCAGGTTGGGAGCAAGCTCGGCGCAAAAGCGGTTATATTTAAAAAGAATGCTATTGTCGTTAAGCAGGGTAGGCAGACTTTTGTCCTTTATTTCCTCGTGGGTGGGAATATGTGCTTCGGGGTCGTTCATATATGCTCTGAAGGCTTCGGCACGCTTTTTGTTTGGAGGAATCTGCCCCAAAAACCACTCGTTGGAGCCACCTGCCGCAAAGGCGTAGCCGAATATTCTATCGCCGTATTTTTCCTCAGCGTAGGTGATAAGGGCGTGAAGATAGGCTTCGGCATCCTCAACCCATTTTTCCTCAAAGCAGGCGTTTCCAAGCTGGTAAAAGGAGTAGGCGTCAGGGCTATACTTTTCTCTCCACCAAGGGGGCATATCCAAAACGGCAAAGATCATAAAATACCCGTCGGGGGCAAACTTCATAAACATTTCCATCTGACGGTCGAAGGCGGTAAAATTGTATTCACCGTCGCCGACCCAAACTCCGCCGTAGGCCGAGTAGGGAACCAAAAGACTGTTGTTTACGCCGCTTACCTGCATTTGGAAAAGTCTTACTCCGTTTCGGTAGAAAAGGGAAACGTTGGCGGGGGTGGGACGAAAAGAACGGAATGCGGCAGGAAGATATTCCTTGCCGTCAATCTCTATAAATCGGTTGCCGTCTCTATTAATAATTCTCGAAATCATATCTTAGCTCCTTTTAATCACCCTGAATTATTTTTATATATATAGCGTTTACTATTGAATTATCTAAAGTGCCTTTTTATTTTCATTTTATCAATGCACTTTACAAACAATATTAAGAGTATCGCCTTCAAGAGCAGACCAGTTTATTTCCCCATATTCGGTAATATACTCATCACCCGAAGCGTGGTGAGAACCGTCGGTATATAGGTCAATGGTTAAGGTCATTGTTGCTTTATCAATATGAAGAGCAAAATCATAAGTGCAGGAAGCATCCTCGGGGCGAATCTGTAAATAGCGAGTTCCTATTGTTCCGTCGTTTTTAATACTGAAGCTACCGCTTCCGTCTACGCCGAATTTTCCTATAAGCTGATAGTTTGCGTTTCTTACAGCAACTCCGTCAAAGCCTGTTTCACCGTAAAGGGCGTTATAAAGATTGATTGCCGCATCGGTACCCATTTCATTATAGCGAAGCTGAGTGTAGTGCATATTGCTGTAAGCATAGCTACAGCCTTTATAAGAAGGCACAAGGTCGTAGTCTTTACCGTATTGCTTTTCGGTGGGTAACTTATTCCAGAAATTTGCATAGGTATTACAGCTTTCGGTAAACCAAGAAACCATATTCAAATCATCCCGTTTGGCGGCAAGCCTATACTGCGCACGGCGGGGGCCTGTGGAGGCACCGCTTATGGCAGTTCCGCCCAAGGAATTGGAGGTGGCTTTGCAGGAACGCACCGCAATAATGGTACCCATTGTCATTCCCTTGCAGTCACTAAGCAAATCCTCATGCATTTTTTCAAAATACTTAGCATACTGCTCATCACCGTAAATTGTGCTGTCGCTTTCGGTTTTTGTTTCGTTACTTTCGCCTTGGTTCCAAACGTAGAATGCGTGGCTTATTTCATACTGCTCACTTAAAGCGTCATAAGTTGCGTTATAAGCGGTTACGGCACGGTTATAAAGATAATAGCCATCGGTAGAATTATATCCTCGGTTACCGCTTGGGTTGGTAGAGCCGTTATACTGGGTAAAGTTAAGTTCCTTGTAAAGCCCCTTTACATTAGCATCCTTTTGCCATTCGGCAAGGCTTGTTGCACCGAGAGCAAGCTGAAGAATAACTACCTTTTCGCCTGTAAGTTCATTCCACTTTGCTGCATAAGCGGGGGCAAAGCCGCCTTTATTGTTAATATAGTTGGTAGAGTATTCGTTTTGGGGACCAAGGGCGGTAACACCGTTTTTGTTTGTTGACATAAACACTTCGCCGTAAGGAGCAACGGTAGGCAGAGCCGATAATTCCCACATACCGTTTGCAGCGGCAACAACGCCTTTTTCTTCGCTATAGCCGGCACCCTCGGCATTAGACTGGCCTATAACCAGCATAATGGTAACCTTTTCTTTTTCGGTTTTGTTTACGGGAAGACTGTTTATATTCATATCAAGAACCTGTTTTACGCTTCTTTGCTTTGTTTTTGAAAAATATACGTTGCCATCGGAGGTAACTATATATCCTCTAACCGAAATTGACCTTTCGTCTTCTAAATCAAGTCGGTTTATAAAGGCGCTGAAGGTTACTCTTCCGGTTTGGCTGTCGTAATTCCAGCAGTCGTCAAGATTTTTATTTTTAAAAATATGAACAACACCTTTATCTAAAGGGGTGGTTATATCAAGACCTGCGGTATTTGAAGAATCCTTCATAAGTATTCCTCTTGCTATAACGTCCTTTTCTTCCCCCTCGATAACTATTTTACCGTTCTCATTAAGAGTATAGCCGAAATAAACTCGCATAGCCTGTTTATCTATCTTTTCTGCCATTTCATCGGTAAGAACCGATGCGCCGTCAAAGGCTATGATGTTATCGGTATTTTTTCTTGTTACGGTAACTTCGGTTATTATAATTTTAGATATCGGCGCTTCGTTATTCGAATCACTTCTACTGCTAAATGTAGTATAAATTCCAAGACAAGGCAATACCGAACTGTCTAAGCTTTCAGGCAAGGTAAAGGTAGCGGTTGCAGTTTTTTCCTCTCCGCTTATATCATTGGCAGTAAAAGTAGCCACCTTCTTTGCAGAAATAAAGTTATAGTCCCTTAAATCGGCATAATATTCTTTTTTCATCCCGTAGCCTATACTAAGCGTTGCGTTTGTTGCATCCATACTGTCAACAATATATTTAACCGTTACGTCGTAGGTTGCGCCGAGCTCGGGAACCAGCATATTACCGGTAGACTGGTCGTGGAAAACATAAGCGCCGCTTTGCCCCCAGGTTCTGGTGTTTTTCTTTATAACCTTATCGTTTTCTGCGCCCCCGTAGTTCCAACCACCTGCATCAAAGGTGGTTTTTATTTCACCATTGTAGTTATAGTAAACCTTGACCTTTGAATTGTTTTTAAATTCTTTTACGTTAAAGGAATCAACATAAGGGGTAAATTTTCCGTAAAGAGAAATATCTTCCTTTGCGGTAGCGCTACTGTAAAGATTGGTAAGGGCTTTATCGGTATACCAGCCTTCAAAATAACAATCATCCTGCCACGCGCCATCCCAAAGGTCGGCTCCCGCCTTTAGCTGTTCGCTTTTAAGTTTATTGTCGCCGTTATAATAGGTAACGGTGTATTTCTTATTGGCGGCTTCATATTCCTTATAATCTTCGGAATAAATTTCTATACTGTCAATATAAACGGTAGATTTAACCGTGGTGCCGTCAGAGGCGGTAACGCTGCTCATAGAAAGGAAAGCGCCGAAATAATTATTAACGTTATATTCGTTACCCTCGCTGTCGTGGGCAATAAAAGCATTGGTCTCCTTATCCTGATTTTCTATTGTATAGGTATAGGTGTTTTCGTAATACTGCCCCGAAACGGAAGTATCAAAGGTATCAAAATACCGTTCGGCTTTTCCGTTGTAATATACGCTTCCCACACCAAATTTAGCGTATTGCGCCTTTTGGGTTACAATAGTGTCGTTTTTTCTGGCATCTACGTAAGAAATACTTTCATTTTCGGTTTTATAGCCTGCGGTATCATGTCCGGAAAAGGCGAATCCATAGAAATACTGGCTCCATTTACCAAAGCTCTTAACGTAAGCCTTAATCTTGACGGTGTACTTTGCGCCTTGACGGGCTTCAAAGGGCTTACCGTTTTTATCGGTAAAAATGAGGCCTGAATAAGCGTTTGCTTCTATTTTTAAAGCGGAAACGTTTTTTGTTACACCGCCGTCGTTTACAGTTATATTTTCCTGACTTAATTTTGCAGAGGTATCTCTTGATAAGAAAGGATAAAAGGTATTGCCCTTACTGTCCTTTGAAGAACCGCTGTTAACGGTATGAGAAACAACCTCTCCCTCGTTAAAATCCAAAAACATATATTCCTTTGAATAGTCAATTTCTTCGGCCGCCGCAAAAAGGGGAAGAACGCACGAAAACAAAGATAAAAGTAAAGCAATAACACAAACAATACTTAATTGTTTCTTAAACATAATTATACCTCCGATTTTCTGTATTTTATTATGTATAATTATATTTTATTATACACCGTTATGTATTTTTAGAAAAGACAAAAACAATGAAATTTGCAAAAAAATTTTATCCCCCTTGAATAACAAGAGGGATAAATTAAATAATTATCAAAACTTAATAACTCCGGCAAGGAACAGTTTAAGGGTAGCAAGGTCACCCGTATCAAGCTTTTGGTTCTTGTCGATATCAGCGCCTTCGCCAATGGTGTCGTTTACACCTGCAAGATAAAGCTTTAATACCGCAAGGTCGGTGGTGTCAACTTCGCCGTCGCCGTTACAGTCACCGCGAACAAATGCCAGCACATCAATTTTGCCCGATTCGGTATTAACGAACACTCTGTTACCCTCATTATCACTAAAGTCGTTTTGAGGGTCGTAGGTAAGCTCAAGAGCGGTATCCTTGGGCTCGGCAGTTAAAATAAAGTTAACGGTAAATACAAGTCCGTTGTCAAAATACTCGGCATCCTCAAGAGAAATAAGCACGGAAATTTCGCCCTCGGCAGGAACGCCTGCAATTATATCACTTGTAATTTCGCCCGCTTCTACACCCTCATAAACAAGGGAGGCGACGTCGTATTTAATACGTAAAACACCGTATGCAAAGCCGGGATTATTTTCAAGGTATACCTTTACGGCAGTAGTCTTGCCTGCAAGGGTGGGAACAGTTTCCATACGGAACAAGGCATTTGTAACGGGAAGCTCAACTGTTTCAATAACCTCGTCACATTCCTTACAACGGTATTCACCTATACCCTCTTTTTCGCTTGTGGGAGCGCTTACAACCGTAAGGCTGTTTTTAACGTGCTCAAGCTTTTCAATTTCGCGACTGCTTATAAGGTGGTCGCAATCCTCACAGCGGATTTCCGCAACACCCTTTTCACTGCAGGTAGGCTCTTTGGCAATAACCTCCTCGCCGGGGGTGTGAGGGAGAACGGGAATGGTACGCTCGTCTGTTTTATGGCCACCGCAAACTACGCAAAGCCAATGCTCAATACCCTCTTCGGTACAGGTGGGCTGTTTAACTACCGACCAAGCATAAAAATGGTCACCCACATCCTTTACCTTAGTTTCAAGAACGGCATCACAACGGTTACAGAAGCGAGCGGCTTCGCCTGCATTCTCGCAGTCGGAGGGAATATTGGTACGCCAGGTGCCGTCGTCGTGACCGAGAGGGGCGATCTCCATAACGTGCACGAAGTTACAAACGTAGCAAATTTCATATTCACTGCCGACTTCGGTACAGGTAGGCTCCTTGGTTACAGTAGGCTCCTCATTGGGATATTTATGTCCGAGAGGGGCAATAGTCTCCTTTTTGCTTTCGTCAATGGCAAAGCAGTATTCACAAACGGGAGCTTTTATACCCTCGTCATCACAGTCAGGCTCGCTGATGATTTTTTTATCAGCGCTGAAGGAGTGGGCAGTTTTATCAATAAGGGTAATATCTTCATAACCGCAAACGGTACAAACGTATTTAATTTCACCCTCTTTAGAACAGCTTGCCGGTGTTGTGCCTACATATTCTAAGTAGTGGGTGTCGCTGATACACTGTGCAGTAATGGTAGCGCCTGCTAAAACGGGCTCAATAATCTCGGCGGCGAAATTACAAACGTCACCCTCTTCAGCCGAAAGCGTAACCTCGGTGTCCCCGAAGGCGGCGCCTACGTCAAAGGTAAGCACAGCAAGAGTACCGGTTGCAGTACAATCGCCGCTCAGGTGATAAAAGGCAACCGTGGAATAGCCGTCGGAATTGGAAAACTCAACGCTTACGCCGTCTACACTGCATTGAGCGTTGCTCAAGGAAATGTTTTTATTGGCATAGGTCAGCTTAAGAATCATTACCGAGAAGCCGGGATTACTTCTGATAACAAGATTAAGCTCAGCCGAGGTATGGGCGGTAACCGTATCAGAGGTAAGATAAACGTCTAACACGTCGTTTTGAATAACCTCCTCAACGTCAACCTTGGAATCATCGGTAGCAGCGAATACTCCAAGGTTAAAGCAACCCATCAGCATAATAATCGAAAGAAGGACAGCAATTAATTTTTTCATAATTCTACTCTCGCTTTTTAAAGATTTTCTATATTCTCCTTTATTCTAACATTCATTTCTCTTTAAGTCAATAGAAAGATTAAAGGCGGCCAAAAAAATCGACCGCCTTTAAAAATTTATTTAATTCGCCTGTGTTAAAGTATCGCCGATAACGGTACGCAGATTCTGAATAATGATTGTTGTTTGTCGAAACGCTTGAAAGCGCTTCGACAAGCCGCTTTTTAAGCGGATATAGCAAAATTAAATTCTATGATTTAATTTTGCTGGGCATTCATTGCAATGGGTATGGACAAATTTTCAAAGAAAATTT
>JAFVIF010000025.1 GCA_017474125.1 Clostridia bacterium | reverse complement strand
CCTAATTACCGGTACAGCGGCAACACTAGAATTACGATTGCACAGGCGAATATAAAGCCAGCTGCACACAGGCTGATAATTGCAACAGTTCGGTTCTTTTTCCAGTGATACATTGCCTGCAGCAACAAAACAATTTGGACTGCAATGTGGACGATCATGACAGTGAGTATCATTGGATTGCTCGTAGGACTCGCGATCATCGCATTTTTTATGCCCGAGGGCCCTTGGATGGTCGTTGCAATACTTGCGCTCTGCGTGGTCTTCCTGATACCGTGCTTCTATGCATTAAAGCTCGAGGTCAGCGTAGGTGCTTATAAGTGCAAAAATTGCGGTTACGAAATTGTACCCACCTATATGCAGGCACTTAATGCGATGCATAGCGGAACGACTCGGTACTTGAAGTGTCCGAAATGCAACAAACGAACTTGGTGCAAAAAAGTATTAAAGAAGTAAATTCAAATATGTATAACCGATTATAATGTATCAAATTCAACACCTTGTCGTATTTTCGGCAGGGTGTTTTTTAATTAGTGATTGAGAAAAAGCGCACGCAATGGTATAATGTATATATAAACTAAATTTTAGGAGGGTACACAATGAAAACCGTTATCATAGGCGGTGTCGCAGGCGGCGCAACTGCGGCGGCGCGACTTCGCAGACTTGATGAAAAAGCCGAAATTATTATTTTGGAGCGTGGCGAATACGTGTCCTTCGCCAACTGCGGTCTGCCGTATTATATCGGCGGTGCCATCACCGACCGCGGAGATTTGACTCTCCAAACGCCCGAAAGCTTCAAGGCGCGTTTTAATATTGACGTCAGAGTGCTCAATGAAGCGGTAAAGATAAGCCCCGATACCAAGACTGTAACCGTCAAAAATCTTCGTACAGGCGAAACCTATGAAGAACCTTATGACAGCCTCATTTTGTCTATGGGCGCCGAGCCGATACGACCGAACATCGAGGGGGCTGAAGGTAGCAATATTTTCACACTTCGTAATATTCCCGATACCTTAAAAATTAAAAATCATATTAATACCGCAAAGCCGCGCTCGGCTGTGGTGATCGGCGGCGGATATATCGGTGTTGAAATGGCGGAAAATTTAGCCGAAGCAGGACTAAAGGTTGCCATTGTAGAGCTTGCCGACCACCTGATAGCGCCCCTCGACTTTGATATGGCGGCAGACGTTCACCGCTATATCAAATCCAAAGGCGTTTATCTGCACCTTAATAACGGCGTAAAGGCAATAAACGGAAATACCGTCATTTTGCAAAACGGCGAAATTACCGCCGATATGATTATAATGTCGGTAGGTGTCCGTCCCGAAACCGCTATCGCAAAGGATTGCGGAATAGAACTCAATGGGCGCGGAAGTATTATTGTAAACAACAAAATGCAGACCAATATTCCCGATATTTATGCTGTGGGCGATGCAGTTGAGGTGGAGGATTTCATCACAAAGAAGCCAGCCTTTATTCCGCTTGCAGGGCCTGCCAACAAGCAGGGCAGAATTGCCGCCGATAATATCGCAGGTTACGAAGGCGTTTATACAGGCACGCAAGGCTCGGCAGTGCTTAAACTCTTTGATATGACCGTTGCTACCACAGGTCTTAATGAAAAGTCGGCCGGGGCGGCAGGCATTGATTACGATAAGACCTACACCTATTCGGCATCCCACGCAACCTATTATCCGGGGGCTGCACAGATGTCAATAAAAGCGCTGTGGGATAAGAAAACGCTCAAAATTATCGGCACGCAGATCGTCGGCTTTGACGGCGTGGACAAGCGTATGGACGTGCTTGCCACCGCTATCCGTTTCGGTGCGAAAATCACCGACCTTACCACCCTTGAACTTTGCTATGCGCCGCCTTTCGGCAGTGCGAAAGACCCCGTTAATATGTTAGGCTTCGTTGCCGAAAATATCGTCAGCGGAAAGCTAAAACAGTTCTTCTGGCACGACGTGGAAAAGCTTCCCCGTGACGGAAGCGTGTTCCTGCTTGACACCCGTACACCCTTTGAGGTGTTTGGGGGCAGGATAGACGGTTTTGTCAATATCCCGCTTGATGAATTGCGTGAGCGACTTGACGAAATTCCGAAAGACAGACCCGTCTACGTTCATTGCCATTCGGGACTTCGCTCCTACCTTGCTTGCCGAATACTCACAGGCAACGGTTACGATTGCTATAACCTTGCAGGCGGTTGGCGGCTCTATGAATCGGTGATAAACCAACGCACCGTCCCCGAATACTCTTGCAAAGACTGTAAATAAATATGAATATAATAAGAAAAGCCGATGAGGAATCAATTGAAATTTCAAAGGAACCTATTGGGTAGCAAATAACTTTATTTGGGGTTGGCTGCTTTTACCAACGGGATTGAGAAAAATTATCAGAGATGATATAATGAGTTTAATAACTTAAGATTTCGGCGGTAAATTACAATGACCTTAAAACTATTTATCTCAGCAATAACAAAATTTATATTCGGTGTGGCTTTAGTAGGTCTTCTTATATTCTTGCCTGCAGGAACTTTATCATTTTTCAATGGTTGGCTACTTTTGGGGATTTTGTTTATTCCAATGTTCTTTGCAGGAATTGTAATGATGTTCAAAAACCCCGGCCTATTAAAAAGCAGACTGAATGCAAAAGAAAAAAGGAAAGAACAAAGTCTTGTTGTGAAACTAAGCGGTCTTATGTTTGTAGCTGGGTTTGTTGTTGCAGGGATTGGCTTCCGCTTTAACCTATACACCTTGCCAAAAGGTGTTTCTATTGGTGCGGCGGTGGTGTTCTTGGTGGCATACATTCTCTATGCCGAGGTGCTTAGGGAAAATACATACCTAAGTCGTACTATCGAAGTACAGGAAAACCAAAAAGTAATAGATAAAGGACTGTACAGCATTGTCAGGCACCCGATGTATAGTGTAACCTTGTTTTTGTTTTTATCAATGCCGTTGGTATTAGGCTCCATATATTCGTTTTTAATTTTCCTGGCATATCCTTGTATTATAGCCAAAAGAATTAAGGACGAGGAAAAATTCCTCGAAAAAGAACTTGACGGTTACCGTGAGTACAAACAAAAAGTCAAGTACCGCTTGATACCGTTTATTTGGTAATTGTGCAAAACCGCTGAAAGCATAAAACTTTCAGCGGTTTTAATGTTACTTATCAAAAGAAACAGGTTTTGTATCGTTTGTCGCAAATGCGTTAGGACCCGGGTCTGACATAGAAAAATACATTTTAGCGGCCTTTGTTGTGCCGAAATCGCGGTTAGAGCCGGAGTTCTGCACCTTGTTGAATGCATCGCGGAACATCTGATTGTGCGCTTCCTCACGGTTTAAAAGAAAATCAATAGTTTCGCGCACCTTTTTATCGTCAATCTGGCGGTAAAGGTATTCGTAAACCACCTTTGCACGTTGCTCGGATGCGATATTGCTGAGTAGGTCGGCGCACAAATCACCCGTAACCGTTACGTAGTCGCCCGTCCAAGAATAACCCGAAGCGTTTATAAGACCGGGGTTAAGGCCTAAAAGCACGTGGGACTGAATCTCGCCTGACGGCACCTTCTGTGCGTCAACGTCGTGTCCGTTTAAAAGGTTAATGGTCTGCGCCACCATCTCCATATGACCAAGCTCCTCCGCCGCAATGTCAAGGAATAAATCCTTGATTTCAGGGTCTTTAATTCTAAAACTCTGGGACATATACTGCATCGCCGCCTTTAGCTCACCGTTACCGCCGCCGAGCTGTTCCTGTAAAAGCGCCGCATACTGCGGATTCGGTTTCTCCACTGCCACAGGATGAAATAACATTTTTTCGTGTTTAAACATTTCTTTACCTCCGTTAATATTGTATTAGATATTCTTTCCAAATCAAAAACTTATATGCAGTTTTTGCTTTAAATATTGTTTTGATTGTCGAAATATGGTAGAATATGTAATGGATAAATTTGTTAAACGGGGAATAAATATGCTTTGGATTATTACAGCGATTCTTTCTGCCGTTTTTGCGGGACTGACCTCGATTCTCGCAAAATGCGGTATTAAAAAAACCGATTCCGATCTTGCAACGGCTTTACGCACCATTGTTGTCCTCGTTTTTTCGTGGATTATGGTATTTGTTGCGGGATCATTCGGAACAATAACCGATATAAAACCCTCGTCGTTTCTGTTCCTCGTTCTGTCGGGACTTGCTACAGGTGCATCGTGGATCTGTTATTTTAAGGCACTTTCCATAGGTGATATCAACAAGGTGGTTCCTATTGATAAATCCAGCACCATACTTACAGTTCTTTTGGCGATCATCTGCTTTGGCGAGACCTCAAACCTTTTGATAAAGCTCACTGCTACCGCCATACTCGGCGTCGGCATCTTTTTGATGGTAGAAAAGAAAAAGACCGAACAGCATGTGCAGGGGCGCTCGTGGATGATCTATGCCGTCCTTGCCGCCGTTTTTGCCGCACTGACATCAATACTTGCAAAAGTTGGTATATCGGGTGTTGAATCAAACCTCGGAACTGCTATCCGCACCGCCGTTGTGCTCATAATGGCGTGGGTCATTGTCTTTGCAAGGGCCAAGCAAAAAGGGCTTAAGACCATCGATAAAAAGGAGCTTTTGTTTATCTCTCTTTCGGGCATCGCAACAGGCGCATCGTGGCTATGCTACTATCACGCTATTGCACACGGAATGGTCAGCGTTGTCGTTCCCATTGATAAGCTCAGCATCGTGGTAACCGTTGCCTTTTCTTATCTGGTGTTCCGAGAAAAACTCTCGAAAAAAGCCTTTCTTGGCTTACTTTTAATGGTCGCGGGTACACTTATTATGGCATTCTTTAAATAAAATCGTTCGAAGTTTTAAAACTATTGGGTAACAGTCAGCTTAAAAATGATATAATACGGTCGAGGTGCAAATACTATGAAAAAAGTTAAAGGAGTGATTATAATGCTTTTAATATCATTATCATTATTTGGATTGACCGCTTGTAGCGGTGAAAACGAAAAAGCGCCTGCCTATGAGCAGATTACCGCCGAGCAAGCCAAAACTATTATGGACACAGAAAAGGATTATGTTATTATAGATGCCCGCACCGAAGAAGAATTTGCCGCGGGGCATATCGAAAATGCAATTTTAATTCCCGAATATGAAATTAAAGATCGTGCCGAAAAGGAACTTCCCGACAAAGAGCAGCTTATCCTTGTTTACTGCCGTAGCGGTAGAAGAAGTAAAATCGCATCCGAGGAGCTTGTCAAACTCGGCTACACCAACGTAAAAGAATTCGGCGGCATCATTGACTGGCCGTATGAAACTGTAAAGGAATAGTAACTATGCAAAATCACGATATAGAAGTACAAGAGCGCTTCGGTAATACCGATGCCTATAAAGAGCACGAACTAAAAACCGCTGACTATACTAAAGAAAAATGGCAAGCGGTAAACGGTGGACTAATGGCAGTATTCACTAAATTTGCCGAGTGTAAGAACAACGGTAACACCGCAGACTCAGATGAGGCTCAGGCACTCGTAAAAGAATTGCAAAACTATATAACCGAAAATTATTACACCTGCACTAAAGAAATTCTCGCAGGCCTCGGTCAAATGTATGTCGCCGATGAACGTTTCAAAGCCAACATCGACAAAAACGGTAACGGCACAGCAGAATTTGTTCGGGAGGCAATAGAAATATACTGTAAATAGCACTGAAAATAGTAAAACGCTCTGCCGCGGCAGAGCGTTTTTTCGTTAATAGAATGTTATTTAATTTCCTGTTCTAAGGTTTTGAATGTTTCGGTATCAAAGAAGTCATAAAGAGATATT